>CAIJME010000407.1 GCA_903821625.1 uncultured Sphingobacteriales bacterium
AGAAAGATGAATTTATGGATGAATTTTCAGATAATGATGGTTATGATTCTGATGATATACAAAAGGATGAATATTAAACTCTAAGCCTGGATTGATAATGAGCAAAACATTGATCATTATTGCAGGCCCAACCGCAATTGGCAAAACAGCACTAGCCATAAGTCTGGCAAAACACTTTAAAACAGAAATCATTTCAGCCGATTCCCGGCAGTTTTATAGGGAAATGAATATTGGTACTGCAAAACCATCAGAAGCAGAACTAAAGGAAGTTAAACATCATTTAATCAATAGCCATTCCGTACTGGATCAATTTAATGCCGGTGATTTTGAAAAAGAATCAATTGAATTGATCAATAAATTATTCCTTAATCATGATCAGGTAATAATGGTTGGTGGATCCGGACTATTTATAAATGCAGTAAGCCATGGTTTTGATCAATTACCCATAGCTACAGAAGAAATTCGAAACTATTTTAATACAATTTTAGAGGAAAAGGGTATTAAATTCCTACAAGATCAGCTAAAAAAAATTGACCCGGTTTACTATAAACAGGTCGATATATATAATCCGCAACGCATTATCAGGGCTTTAGAGGTATTTGAATGTTCAGGGAAAACATTTTCATCCTTAAGAACCAATATTAAAAAGCAAAGACCATTCAATATTGTCAAAATAGGGCTTAATACCGATCGTAATATAGTATATGAAAGAATAAACCTTCGCGTTGATCAAATGATCAAAGATGGGTTGATTAAAGAGGTTGAAGGCTTGAAATCATTCAGACATTTAAACCCATTGAATACAGTTGGATATTCTGAAATTTTCGACTACTTAGAAGGTAAAAGCAATAGAGAAGAAGCCATTGAGAAGATCAAGCAAAACACCAGAAGATTTGCTAAAAGACAACTAACCTGGTTCAAGAAATCGGAAGATATCAAATGGTATAAGCCTGATGAACTCGAACCAATTATTCAGTATCTGAATCCCTTAATTTAGTAACATCTTGGGATCGTGGCGCAAAAAAATTAAAGAATAGGAATAGAAAAGAAATAGTGCTCATCACCTGTACAATTACTAAAATTTTTCCGGTCTCATTAATAGGATAGAAATCACCGTACCCAATCGTAACTCCAGTTATAAAACTAAAATATAAAGCGTCTATCCACGTTGAAACTGGCTGATTAAGATAATTTCCAGCGGCATATATTACCGCAAATGAAGCTATAACTTCAAAAAAATTAAAAAACAGAAGGATAATCGACCTGTTTGCCAATTTCCCATAATTATGCTCAGGTAAAAATATTTTATGGAAAACGTATAAAAAAGTCTCTATCAGGAAATAAATATTAATTACATAGAGCCAATTATGATCCCAAAAACCATAATAAAGTATAATAAATGGTACTAAAGTTTTAAAAATAACATAAAATTCACCATAAATTTTCTTAGAATGGGTGGGCAAATTTCGGATTAGCAGTTCAATATAGATTACTGGGAATAAAACCTTTGAACTCACCAAAAATAACCTAAAAAACCGCTCAATTCCAAAATCATGATATTGCGTACTATTCCACACATCACTGATTTTTGTAAAATGAGGCGTAGAAGGCGGAATTTTAAACTTTTCAGGGTCGTGACTCCCAAACAATAATTTATTAAGATGCTTTCTCAATTTATGCTTGTGCTGTAGGACCACCAAAATTCATTGGTATCCCTGGCTGACCTTCATTGATCTTAATACGACCATTCAGGGCTTCAAATTTCTCCACATTTTCTTCAAGAGCAACCAGAAATCGCTTGGCATGCTCTGGAGTTAATACTATCCTCGATTTTACACGGGCTTTAGGAACACCAGGCATAACCCGGATAAAATCTAAAACAAACTCAGTATTTGAATGAGTGATGACCGCTAGGTTGGAGTATATGCCTTCTGCAACTTCTTCAGAAAGCTCAATGTTTAATTGATTTTCAATGTTTTGTTCTTCCATACCCTAAAGTTATTAATTCTGAAATCATTTTTAATGAAATAAAAAAAGTCCTTCTTTACAGAAGGACTTTTTTTAAAAATATGGTGTGGATTAAGCCTCCACTTCTTCCTGTTTGGAAGCCATTAATTTATCATATTCATCTTGTGAACCAACAATGATACGCTCGTATTGACGTAATCCTGTTCCTGAAGGAATCAAGTGACCTACGATCACATTCTCTTTCAAACCTAACAGATTATCACGTTTTCCGCTAATTGCTGCCTCATTCAATACCTTAGTAGTTTCCTGGAAGGAAGCTGCAGAGATGAATGATTTAGTTCCCAATGAAGCACGGGTAATACCTTGCAACATTTGACTTGAAGTAGCTGCAATTGCATCACGGGTTTCAACAAGCTTCATATCCTTACGCTTAAGAACAGAATTTTCATCTCTTAATTTACGTACTGAAATGATCTGACCAGATTTCAAATTAACAGATTCTCCTGGATCGGTTACAATTCTCTTATCGTATATTTCATCGTTCTCCAATTGGAAATCCCAACGATCAACCAATTCCTTTTCAAGGAAACGGGTATCACCAGCATCTTCGATCATCACTTTTTGCATCATTTGGTGAACGATGGTTTCAAAGTGCTTATCATTGATCTTCACACCTTGCAGACGATATACTTCCTGAATACCATTAACAAGGTATTCCTGAACTGCTGCCGGTCCTTTAATTGATAAGATATCAGCCGGCGAAATTGATCCATCTGATAAAGGCATTCCTGCTTTAACAAAGTCATTATCCTGAACAAGAATGTGCTTAGACAATGGAACAAGGTATTTTTTAACTTGACCATCTTTCGACTCGATTGACATTTCACGATTACCACGCTTAACACCACCTAAAGTTACAACACCATCAATTTCAGTAACAACTGCAGGGTTTGAAGGATTACGAGCCTCAAATAACTCGGTTACACGAGGTAAACCACCTGTAATATCCCTTGTTTTACCAGTTGAACGAGGAATTTTAGCAATAATCTGTCCGATCTTCACTTTTTCATTCTCTTCAACAGCAATGTGTGCACCTACAGGAATGTTATAACCTTTAATACCATTACCCTTTTTATCCGCTACGCGGATAACCGGATTCTTGGTTTTGTCACGGGTGTCAATAATAACTTTTTCTCTGTGACCGGTTTGCTCATCAGATTCTTCACGGAAGGTAACACCTTCGATGATTGCCTCAAATTCAGCCTTACCTTCAAATTCTGAAATAATAACTGCATTGTATGGATCCCAGCTACATATTTTGTCGCCTTTAGATATCTTAGCACCATCCTTAACATACAGAAAAGCACCGTACGGAATGTTGTTAGACATGATCATTTTGTTGGTGCCTGGCTCAACAATACGGAATTCACCTGAACGTCCTAAGACAACTTCAAGGGTTCCTTCTGTAGTGTCGTGACTTACAGTCCTAACGTTTTCAAACTCAATTACACCATCAAACTTAGCATTGATCTGAGATTCTGCAGCAATGTTCGAAGCAGTACCACCCACGTGGAATGTACGTAATGTCAACTGTGTTCCAGGCTCACCAATAGACTGAGCTGCAATTACACCAACAGCCTCACCCATCTGCACACGTTTTCCGGTTGCAAGGTTACGTCCGTAACATAAAGCACAAACACCACGCTTACTTTCGCAAGTAAGAACTGAACGAATTTCGATTCCCTCAAGTGGAGAGTTTTCAATTGCAACAGCAATATGCTCTTCAATATCCTCACCAGCAGAAACTAACAATTGATTAGTCAATGGATCATACACATCATGCAAACTGGTTCTACCTAAAATACGGTCATATAAAGGCTCTACAACATCTTCATTATCTTTCAATGCAGTTGTATAAATTCCTCTTAAGGTACCACAATCAGTCTCACCAACAATCATATCTTGAGCTACATCATGCAAACGACGAGTTAAGTAACCAGCATCCGCAGTCTTTAATGCCGTATCCGCCAAACCTTTACGAGCACCGTGAGTGGAAATGAAATACTCTAATACCGATAATCCTTCTTTAAAATTAGAAAGAATTGGATTTTCAATAATCTCTCCACCAGAACCTGATTTCTGAGGCTTAGCCATCAAGCCACGCATTCCGCATAACTGACGAATTTGCTCTTTAGAACCACGTGCTCCTGAATCAAGCATCATATAAACCGAGTTGAAGCCCTGATTATCGCTCGAAAGCTGATTCATCACATTGGCAGTTAGTCGGTTATTGATACGAGTCCAGATATCAATGATCTGGTTGTAACGTTCGTTGTTAGTAATGAAACCCATGTTATAGTTATTCATTTCTTCTTCAACTTCCTTACTAGCTTGTTCAATTAGGTGAGCCTTTTCTGCAGGAATGTTAAGATCCTGAAGATTAAAGGAAAGACCTCCCTGGAATGCCATCTGGAAGCCTAATTCCTTGATATCATCAAGAAACTGTGCTGCACGAGCCATACCAGTGTTTTTAACTACATCACCAATGATATCACGAAGTGATTTCTTAGTAAGAAGTTCATTGATATATCCAACTTCTACCGGAACTCTCTGGTTAAAGAGAACACGTCCGACAGTAGTTTCAATAATTTTATTGACGATACTTCCATCCTTTTCTTTCACAAAGGCTTTAACCTTGATGAATGCATGAAGATCTATTTTGCGCTCATTGTAAGCGATAATAACTTCTTCAGGAGAATAGAAAGTTTGATCCTGTCCTAAAACAACACGACCTTCGTCAGTTCTGCGGCCTTTAGTAATATAATAAAGACCCAAAACCATATCCTGTGAAGGTACGGTGATTGGAGTACCATTTGCAGGGTTAAGAATGTTATGTGAAGCAAGCATCAGCATTTGGGCTTCCAGGATTGCAGCATTACCTAATGGTAAATGTACCGCCATCTGGTCACCGTCAAAATCTGCGTTAAATGCAGTACAAACGAGTGGGTGTAATTGAATTGCCTTACCTTCAACCAATTTTGGCTGGAAAGACTGGATACCTAAACGGTGCAATGTTGGAGCACGGTTTAATAATACCGGGTGACCTTTCAATACATTTTCAAGAATATCCCAAACGATAGGATCCTTACGATCAACGATCTTTTTAGCTGATTTTACTGTTTTTACCACTCCTCTTTCGATCATTTTACGAATGATAAATGGTTTGAACAGTTCGGCAGCCATATCTTTAGGTAAACCGCATTCATGCAATTTCAGGTTCGGTCCAACAACAATTACTGAACGTGCCGAATAATCCACACGTTTTCCAAGTAAGTTTTGACGGAAACGACCCTGCTTGCCCTTCAGAATATCTGAAAGTGATTTTAAAGCACGATTACCTTCTGTTTTAACTGCATTAACTTTACGTGAGTTGTCAAATAGTGAATCGACAGACTCCTGAAGCATACGCTTCTCGTTACGTAAGATCACTTCCGGAGCTTTGATCTCGATCAAACGCTTCAAACGATTGTTACGAATAATTACACGACGGTAAAGATCAT
>CAIJME010000408.1 GCA_903821625.1 uncultured Sphingobacteriales bacterium
TGGAAGTCATGCACGTGTACCGGATCCTTCACAATATTATAACTGAAGTCATCCGTTTCACCATAACTTATCCCAGGTTTAACACCGGCACCTGCCATCCACATGGTAAAACAACGCGGATGATGATCACGACCATAATTATCTGCAGAAAGTTTTCCCTGAGAATATACGGTACGGCCAAACTCACCACCCCAAATAACTAAGGTATCTTCCAATAATCCTCTTCTTTTCAAGTCTTTTAAAAAGGCGGCGGTTGGCTGATCTGTATCTTTACATTGTTTGATCATATTGCCAGGCAAACCTCCATGATGGTCCCAACCCTGATGATATAACTGAACAAATTTGACATCTTTTTCAAGTAATTTTCTGGCTAGAATACAATTGGCGGCATAAGTTCCTGGATCTCGGCTATCTGGGCCATACATATCGAAAACCTCATCAGTTTCATCAGTAGTGGACATTACCTCCGGTATAGAGGTTTGCATGCGGTATGCCATTTCATATTGTGCAATTCTAGCTTCAACCTCCGGATCGCCATAGGTATCATTTTGAAGACGATTTAGTTTGGAAAGATAATCGAGCATTTCCTTGCGATCTTTACCTTCATATCCATCCGGATCGTCAAGAAATAAAACAGGATCCTTACCTGCCCTGAACTGTACTCCCTGATGTTCGGATGGTAAAAAGCCATTTCCCCATAACCTTGAATAAAGCGGTTGATCTTTTGCAGCATTTTTTGAAACAAGGACAATAAAGGTTGGCAGGTTTTGATTATCGGAACCTAAACCATAACTCAACCAGGATCCAATAGAAGCTCTTCCTGGCAATTGATTACCTGTTTGAAAGAATGTAAGTGCAGGATCATGATTGATTGCTTCAGAATGAATAGATTTAATGATGCAAAGATCATCTACCACGCTAGCAGTATGCGGTAAAAGTTCGCTGATCCATGTTCTGGAATTGCCATGCTGATTGAATTTGAACGCTGAAGGAACAATTGGCAAGGTACTTTGGCTACCACTCATTCCGGTAAGCCTTTGACCTTGCCGCACAGATGAAGGCAGCTCTTGTCCAAATAGATCGACCAATTTTGGCTTATAATCAAACGTTTCAAACTGAGATGGGCCTCCGCTCATAAAAAGATAAACTACCCGTTTGGCCTTTGGAGCAAAATGAGGTAAAGCGCGAAGAATTTCCTGCTCAAGTGAAGCCGAAGGGCTTTCAGTGGCCAATTTACTTGCTAAATTGCCTAATACGGATTTCCCAATCAAAGAACTTAACGCTATAGCTCCAATACCTAATGAGGTTTTTGTTAAAAAATTACGCCTATCCCAACCTTTATTCAGCTGATCAAATTCAGGTGAATGCAATTTAAAGGGTTCTTTATGATGATCACTCATGGTTTATCTTTTTGTAAGACTCGCGTCTGAATTTAAAATAACACTGGCTACCACCGAATTGGCAGCTACCATGGCAGGTTCTAAAGCCTTATTAACTTTAAACTGACCTGCAGTCAACCAACCACTTGCCTTTTTTATATCTGCCCTGAATTTTTGTAATTCTTGAGCCTGCAGCGCTTTTAGTAAATCCAATTCAGCTTTACTAGGCCTTATGCCAGTTAATCTACTGTATAAATCGGAAATAGCTTTTGAGGTGTCTTTTGAAGAGGTTATGCCCTGCCCCATTACTTTTGACGCTTCCACAAATGTGGGATCATTTAATAAAACAAGCGATTGAAGTGGAGTATTAGTACTCTGTCTGCGTACAACACAGTAGCTACGTGTTGTGGCATCAAATGTATTTAACGTAGGATTAGGGACCGAGCGCTTAACCAAAATATACAAACTTCGCCTGTAAACTGCATCACCCGAATCTGCTTTATAACTTGTATTATTGATTTCCCACAATCCATCAGGCTGATAAGGCTTCACACTTTTACCACCAATTTTTTTGTTCAATAAACCGCTGGCCATTAAGGCATTGTCGCGAATCATTTCTGCAGTTAAACGTTGCGCCGGGCCATGTGATAACAGCCTATTCTCTGGATCTTTGATTTTTGCTGAAGCCATAGCCTTGGAATCTTGTCGATAGGTTGCCGACATTACTATTAGCTTGCATAATTTTTTATTGTCCCAACCTGATTCCCTAAAATTAACTGCTAACCAATCTAATAATTCAGGATGACTAGGTAATTCACCCTGATTACCAAAATCTTCGGAAGTTTTAACCAGTCCGGTTCCGAAAAAATTCTGCCAAACCCTATTTACCGAAACTCGTGCAGTAAGCGGATGGTTTTTATCGGTTAGCCATTGGGCTAAACCTAAGCGGTTTTTAGGTAAGTTTTTAGAAAATGGAAGTATAGATTCAGGAGTATTTGGAAAAACTTCTTCACCAAAACTATCATAATTACCTCTTTTTAAAAGGTATGTCTTTTTAGGTTGCGGAGAATCTTGCATGACCATGAGCTCCTGTATTACTTCAGTAGATTTAGCCAAGGAGGTTCTGATCTCCTTTAATTTATTCTGTTCTTTTTGTACACTCGGGTCGATCACTGACGTATAAAAAGTATTCAATACGCTTAGCTCTGAAGCTGATAAATCAGTAGCACTTTTTTTGACAAGAGCTGCCCATGATGCCTTTCCAGCTAAAATTTTTATTTCAAAATCGGTTAATTCGCGGTTATAAACCATGATATCATCAACCTTTCCCCCTTTAAAACCCAGTCCGCGATCCCATGCTCCTATTTGTAGTCCGGGTTGCTCTTTAGAATTCATTAAAATATCCTTAGTTAGCTGATCCATAGTAGTTTCGAGCTTAAGTTCAGAACCATTTTGAAACAACTTTAAACCTTTTGCTTTTGAAGAACCATCATAGGTCATTGTAAGTTGTACCCATTGATTACGGGGTACTGCCTTCTGAGTAATTCTTGATAGTGCATTTGAAGGGGCTGCATGCGACAGGTTAACCGTTAATTTATTGTCTTTTAAATACAGGTGATAACCACGGAAATTATATAAACGTTCGGCAACACATTTATGAAATAGGACCCCTTCTTTTAATTCGTTAGGTATAAAAACACTAATATTAATACTAAAAGGTTCTGATTTACTGAAAACACCATCCTTTTGCAGGTCAAACCATTGATCTCCATTTAAAACCAATGCATTACCATTATCTCTCTTTTCAAATATCGGCTTATCTGTATTAGAAGGTTTTAGTAAGGTATTCTTTGCAGCTGATACACTATTCTTTAATGATCCATTTGAAAAGGTATAATGTGCTTGTAAACCCTGTAGGGGAATCTTCTCATTCAATAATTTCTTGTAAGCACTGCTCTTTATCCAATTTTGAAATCCAGCTATTGAACCTTTTTTATATTGAGATACTCTATTTTCTTGTTTATTTATACTAGAATTTAGGTATTTAATGATCTTTTCTTGCTCAATTGATGGGAGTAAAATTGTTGGAGACGGGCTTGCATCATCCCATGAAATTTGTCCAGCTTCTTTTACACGATTAAAAAAGCTAAACATTTCGTAATAATTTTTTTGTGAAATAGGATCATATTTATGATCATGGCATCTGGCACAGCCAATTGGCAGCCCCATTACAGCAATTCCAGTAGTATTAACTCTGTCAATTACATATTCAGTCTGAAATTCTTCTTCAATAATACCACCTTCCATATTTTGCTGATGAAGTCTGTTAAAAGCAGTAGCAATCATCATTTCTTTATTGGGCTTTGGCATCAAATCGCCGGCTAACTGCCATTGTACAAATTGATCATAGGGCATATTCTTATTATAAGCCTGAATAACCCAATCGCGATAAGGCGACAGGTCAATGAGCCGATCAACAGTATAGCCATGAGAATCGGCAAAACGAGCAAGATCCAGCCAGTTAACTGCCATTTTTTCGCCGTAATGCGGTGATTTTAGTAAACGGTCAACCTGCTTTTCGTAGGCATTGGGTGATTGATCATTCACAAAGGACGAAATTTCTGATAGCGTTGGTGGAAGCCCAGTAAGATCTAAAGAAAGTCGTCTCAGTAAAAGCTCTTTTTTTGCTTCATTAGATGGCTGTAGGTTCTCAATCTCTAACTTCTTTACAATAAAATTATCAATGGGATTAATAACCCAGTCATTCAATTTTACAGATGGGACTTCTGATTTTTCAGGCTTAACAAATGCCCAATGGGTTTTGTATTCTGCCCCCTGTATAATCCACTTGATTAATATCGCTTTTTCATTAGCTGAAAGGCTAAGATTAGACTTTTTTGATGGCATTTTGTAATCAGAGTCATCCGATACGATCCGATGGAATAATTCACTTCCATTTAAATCGCCTGGATCAATTGCAA
>CAIJME010000409.1 GCA_903821625.1 uncultured Sphingobacteriales bacterium
TGCAAAAAGACCTGAAAATAAAAGAAGTAACAAACCCGAAATCACTGTAGCCACTTGATTGAGTACACCTTCAATGGTGGCTTCAATTCTTAATCGATCTGGGCCCGTAACCTGGTACAGAACCTTTATTGCGGGAGTGGAAATTGCTTTTCTAATTACCCTTTCAGCAAATTTAGCTAGGAAAATGAAAGAGAGAATATAGATAGGTTCGTCTCTAAATAATAGACTGCTGCTAAGGGCAAAAATAAAACAAGCGGTCAGTAAAACTGGTAAAAGCAATATTGAAAATTTTACTCCCTTAGTACTTAAAAAATGACCAGATAGAAAAGAAAACACCAGCTCACCAACCTTTACTATACTAAAGAAAAATCCAAGAATAGTCGCAATTTCAATACCGCTATATACTGACATGAATCTTACCGTAATGAGGTAAGAATAGTCTACAAAATAAATTGCAGAAACTGAGAAAACAGAAACTATTGCAATCATCAGATAAAATCTTTCATTTCTAAAAAATGATAAATTTAGCTTCTTAAGTGCTGTTTTTGATGCAATAATATGGCTTAGTTTCTCATGATTAGTTAAGGAAAGCCTATAAATTGGTATTAAAACAGGAAGTATACAGGCAGCAGCAAGGAGTAACAAATAATTAGGACTTCCTGTTAACTTACTTATTAATGGTGCTGTCAGATAACCGATAATAGAAGCCATGATTTCACCTGTTCCAACAAGTGCAAGTAAGCGCTTGCTTTGTGACATATTGTAAAGTCGGGAACAGATTCCCGAAAAACTTAAAGCGAATATAATCGTGAAGGGCATATTGAATAAAAAGCCTAGATAGGCAAGATAAACAGCGTAAGAAAGATTTTCTCCAAGATTGATAAATGCCAAAAAGACACAAACAGCAATCAAAAAAAAGGCAATTACACTTTCCTTGTAACTATTAATTATCCCTCTTTTATGCTGACGTTGCTGGTAAATCTTGATCAGCAATACCCCTCCTAGTCCTGAAATAATATAAGCATAAGGTAGGTTAGATACACTTGCTTTTTGAATTAAAAAGGTGTTTACAGCAACAAAATAATAAGAAAGACCAATACCGGTAATCAGTGACAAAAGGAAGAGCAATCTGAACGATTTCTGTTCTTCAGGTCGAAGATTTAAAACACCCGATAAACCCTTAAAAATAGCCATACTACTTACCTATATTAGCTACGATACGTGCAGTAAGCGTTCGCCCCGGTTGTGGGATTCTAGAACTTTGGACACCACTAGCCGCCCTGACACCAGGTGATACATAATCAAGATCTAAAAGATTATTAGCAATTAATTGGAGCATAAACATCTGGTTAAGATTATAACTCACCACACTGTGTATGAGTGTATATCCCGGAGTTTCGCTAAATGGGCTACCACTAATGGAGGTAGTTGCTCCTGTAGGCTTATCGCCAACGAAATTTGCCCTTAAATTTAGGTTTAGTTTATTCTTAATGAATTTAGCATTTACACCTGCATTAACCGAGAAATTAGAAATATCTCCAATCCTTACACTTTGGCTTCCACTTGTGCCAGCAGAAATTCTGGTTGGATCGAGAACAGTAAAATTGGTGAAGAGAGATAATTTTTCAACTAGTTTTGTTTCACTGGCAAACTGTATACCTTGAATATGAGATTTTCCTATTGCTCGAAATTGAGTGGTTTTTACTCCTAAAGTATCTACATTGACAGTTCCGAGGGTATTATTGTATGAAGCGTTAAAATAGGAAACTTCAAAGTATGTTTGATTAATGGGGGTAAAACGAGCAGAAAATTCCAGATTTTTTACACGCTCAGGTTCTAGTAAGGGATTATTAACTAATCGGGCCGAAGATGTTGAAAATTTATTATAGACTGAAGCATCAAGGAAAGCTTCTGAATAAATTGATTTAAAAATGAACCTACCAGGGTAATAAACTACAGACAATCTTGGATTAAACACAGTTCCATAACCATAAATACTATTAATCTTATTATTATCCATTCTGCCGGCAGCACTAATGTTCAGCTTTCTTGCTCTATCCTGATAGCTTAACTGCCCAAAAACACCTACATCCATGATGGAATAGTAATTTCCACCTTTAATGCCATTGGCTGAAGTTCCAGTGGTAATAGGGTCTTCAATAGTCGAATTGACATAATCGCCTTGCAAAAGCCCATTTCTTAATTCAACGCCAAGGTTAAAATCCATTTTCTCATTAAGTACATAGTTTATTTTTGTCTCAGACCTGAACTGTTTTGATTGTTGTGAAAAATAAGAAGGTAGAAAATAAGGATTACGCCCGCTAATTAGATCCTGAAAGGCAATACCGGCATTTGCAAAACTATAAAAACGTGTAATGACCGATTCTTTTCCAAAATCACTCGTACGGAAATATGAAAAATTGGAAAAAGATAACCGTTCAGATAAACTCTTATCGTATCTCATGTAAAAATATTGCTGACGAACTTCCCAGTGAGTGAGTTCTTTGCTGACAGCATAATACCTGTCTATATAGATTGGGGCTACTCCTTCAGACCATTTTTGATATTCTAATCCAAATTTAAAGTCTCCAACACGAAGTTTCGCAGAAAGATAATAGTTTTTTGCTTCATCAGAATACTGGGTTCCTATCCCATTATAGCCTTTTTTATAAATGGCCTGATCTAGTGAATCGGCCCTAAAAATTGCTGCTGCTGTTGGCAGGATTTTAGTCTTATCGGCATTCACTCTAAAATACTTTCTACTTGGATCACTTGCCAAATAAGAAGCTTCTTTTGAACTGGTATAATCCTGAGTAAGGATATTTTGATAACGGTTAGGACCAAATTCATCAGCCGACCATTTATTATCCCAATCGGTGAAAGATGACAGATCATGTTCATCTGACTGATAAGCTCTGCCTGTTACTGCAAAGAACATGTCTCTACCCGTTCCTGAAACCGTTACATCTCCGAATCTTGTATTTAAAGATCCCATGGCGCCGTGTCCGGAAACACCAAATTTGGAAGTTTTCTCATTAGCATTCAATGCTCTCTCCTGTTTAAAATAATCCTCTTCATTCTTTGTAATGATATTAATCACTCCCAAAAATGCATTAGCTCCATAGATTGTAGATGCCGGACCATAAATAATCTCAACTCTTTTGATATTGCTTAAAGCATATTGACGACTTATAAAGGCAGAATTTGACCACATTTCATTATCTTCTACTCCGTCTACGAGTAAAAGTGTTCTATCGGTGTTAGCAGCAGTCCGGTATCCCCTCTGATACATATCTGAATAAGACAATCCTGAATTCCTAGATATATCGAATCCTGGTAAGTCATGAAAAAGTTGCTCCAAATCGGTATAACCACGGTTCAAAATATCTTCATAGGTGATGATTTGAATGGTAGCAGGTGCAAGTTCTATACTTTCAGCTTTTTTGGATACCGAGGAGGTTAATTTAGAACGCATTTGTTGCCTAAGGTATATTACTTGTAATCTGAACCGATCTGGATCCCTTGTATCTGCTTCGAAATTATCTTTTAATAGCAAGAGTCGCTCTATACTTTCGTCTGCTTTTTCAATAGAATCTAAAGCTAAATATGACATAGACAACAGCCTAAAAGCTTGAACTTTTTCACTATAAGTAAAGCCTTTTGATGAAATACATGAATTTATTCTAGCTATACTTTCATAAAATTTGCCAATATTATACTGGCCCTCAGCGTCATTTAATGCATTTAATCCACATTCCTGTGCATTAGCTTTGCTAATGATCAAAATTGTGAATATCAATAACAACCATAAACGTAATTTATTTATCATAATTAGTTTTTATCTGAGGTTAAAGATTTATAAATACTACTCATTGAAGTATGCCATCCAATTATCCTCTTATCTTCACTGGCTGTGTAAAGGAATTTTCCATCAGGCGAATACATTAAACTATAGACCCATTTATTATGACCTCTCAATGTGATGATATCTTCAGTGTTGTTAGATATCATAATTGAATTCACATCCATAATCTTAATGGTTTGATCGCTACTTGCTGAAGCTAATTGAAGATTCCCGTTAACTGATTTAAATTTTAGATCATTTACGGAAGAAGCATGTGGCGTAAAGCTGATTGCTGATTTACTGGTTTGAAGATTGCGCAGATAGATTCCACCATCATAGGTTCCGGCTGCTAAATAATCACCAGAAGGACTAATCACAAGGCTTGTAATTCTAGAATTTAGGCTGATTACTGATTCTGGTTTTTCAGATATATTATCTGAATTACTATATTCAGAAACCTTATTAGCAACTGCAACGTAGAATTTGCCACCACGACTATAGCTAATTGTTGAAAAATTACCCGGTGTAAACCTGATTTGTTCTATCTCATTTTTTGCACGATAAAAACCTAGACCTTTATTTGTGAGTATCGTAAAATCAGAATTAGATTTAAAGACAGCAAGTTTTGCAATTCCGCTAAATTTAAAACGGGTGATTACCTTAATTGAATTGCCTTTGGTAGCAATGTCAAGTAAAATTCCATTACCTGTAGAGGTTACCACAAGAGCTTTTGAACCATCTGGAGAAGTACTCACCGAACGGGCTTCATCCTTTAAGTCAATAGAAGTAAGTGGCTCAAGAATACCATTTACAGCTTTCAATATATAAATCATCCCAGCTTCGTCTACAGATATGAGATGATTACTTGTAGGGCCCTGTGCAATGCCTCTAACAGCAAATTTGTGTTTAGAAAATTGATTATTATTCTGAATAGCTCTAATCCAGTTAGAGTGAAGAGCAATATAAATATCACTATTCTGAAGTGGACCTTTATTATCTGCATTAAGTTTATACGCCTTAATGCTATTTTTTTTGCTTTCCTCCTGTTTATTATCATTCAAAAGCATCATTGCTTCGTAAGCCAGATTTCTAGCTTGGGCAATATCTTTCAACCTTGACGATATTAAAGTCTGCTCTTTAGCAATCTTTTCATTATTTATAGCTCGATCAGTTTGAGTCTCAGCGATACCCTGTTGCTTTATTGCTATTTTTGCATTCTGTTCTGCAATTACCTTCTGACCTTCAGCATAGGCCTTCTGTTGCTCTGCTATAAGCTTTTGCAACAAGGCATTTTTTTCGCTTTTTGTTGCATTTTCTTGTTCTGTAACAGCAATGCCCCTTTGAATCAGTGCCTGTTTAGCACTTTCCTCAGCTTCGGCTTGACTTTGTTGGGCGATAATTTTTTGATTATCTGCAATTTTACCTTGTCTTTTTGCTTCATCACTTTCCTTCTCTGCCAAAATAGTTTGTTGGGTAGCAATAGTCCTAAGTTGGAACATATAAATAGCAAGTAGAAAAACACCAAAAGCTATTATTGAAGATATGATTGATATCCTCTTTGCCGTTCTTAATCGCTCCTTCTGCATCCTCTCTTTAAAGAGCATTTCCTTGTCATTCTGCTCTTTACTATGTTCCAGATAAAGTATCGCTTTATCAAATAGATCATTATATCGTGATGCCCAAACAGCATTAGGTAAATTTTCTTCCTTCCATTTCCATGAAACCTGTAATTCAGGATCTCTAAGTAGGCCTCCTTTGCCAGATTCATACAAATCAGCTGCATCGCATAAACGTAGATAAATTGATGCAGATTGATTTTCTTCATCAACCCATAGCATTAGGCGTTCCCAAACCCGCATAATACTTTCATGAGAAATATCAATAATTGAATCTTCAGTTATCGGAATTCCAACAGGAGGCATCAAAAATCCTCTACCTTTTTTTCTAAAAATTTCGATTACATGTATAACTTGTTCTGCATTTGCATTAGAAAGCTGGCAAAGTTCGATAAGTTTGCTTGGACGTCTAATGCCTCTCGCATCAGCTCCACGCTCGGTAAGTGCTCTGAAAATCGATTCGCAGATTTGTTTTAATTCAGGTGTTACTAACTCGGCATAAGCTTCTTCAGCATGCTGAGACAAGGCACGCTCCATCGTTCCTATTTCATTATAGTCATCAAGATCGATTTCCTTTTCTGAATAAGGCTCGGGATTGTTCTTTTTATAAGCATCCCATGTACGCATTAAAGCGTGTTGAAGGATTGGGAGCTGATCTGGGTTATCTCCAACATCATTCAGAAGTTGGTTTAATAATCGCGGACTTATACTAGCTCCACCTACTCCTACTGGCCCTACAATAGCATCCCTGCGCTCTTCACGAGTCATTCTAGGCACTAGATATTGCCCTTCATTTATTGCTTCAGGTAATCCTCTGAATTCGGTGCAATCACCTAAAAAATCAGAGCGCATTGTAAAAACAACATAAATTGGCAATTCACGCTGTTCTGTAGCTTTTAATAGTAGATTGATAAAGGCTACCGAATCTCGCTTACCTTCTCTAGCCTCTTTCTCGAATTTTATAAAGCGAAATAATTCTTCAAACTGGTCAACAAGAATAAGTAGATTGTTTCTGGGATCTATTCCTGACTGGGTAAATGCATCTATAAGTCCAAAATTGCTTCTTCTAAGTATACTTTCATTAATAGAAGAATACAACTGCTCATCATCTGGCGATTCATAATCATATAAAATTCCATTTTGAGATAAAGAACAGGCAAGATTATAAATAGGATTTATACCTGGTCTTAATGAGCAAATCTTCCAGTTAGAACTTACTCCCGACATTAAACCACTATGCAATGAAGGGATCAAACCTGATTTAACTAGAGAAGATTTTCCGCTACCAGATGATCCAATTACAGTTAAAAAACGTTGTGTACGCAGCTTTTTAAGAAGTTCATCAACCTGTTTCTCACGTCCAAAAAACAGGATATCTTCTTCTTCTTCGAATGCCCTAAGTCCCGGGAAGGGATTTTGTATTATATCATCTAACATAGATCCGTTTGATTATATTTTGAGCAATAAGCTTTTTAATTTATCTACTGGCAGTCCATTTAGTGCATTTATAACTTCTGCATCTAGTGTTCTGAACCTTTGTTTAGCCATACTATCAGGTGGGGCAATATAAATTGCTTTAAAAGCTAGAGGTTTAGCTCTGCCATAGCCATTTATTTTAAGAAAATCACGAGTTTTTGACCTTAACCATAGCTCATTTGCATTACTGAAGAATATAATAGCTGCAGAACAGGTTTTTAGGTTTTCAATATGATCTTCCCTGATTCCAGATTCATCGCCTTCAAAAATAGGAATCACTACTTCATAGCCATTATCAAATAAAAAATCCTCTAAGGGCCTGATTTCATCAATATCCGATAAATCGCAAATCAAATAGATCGTTTTGGATGAATCATCATTTACCTCGACCTGCTCCTCTTCTTTCTTAATGTCTTTTTTCATTGAATTCAGTTTGTCGATTACAACACCCTTGAAATCTTCTAATGAACCCTGAACCAAATCAGCTCCTGCAATTCCTTCTTTTCCTGAATTCAATCTATTAAAAAAATTGATCTGCCTATCATCAATAGGTTCACATCCTTCAGGTATCCATATAAATCGTGGAATTGAATTTGCAACACTATAAGATGCAGCTACTTCATTCTGAATCTCCACTATAGACCTCTGTGCCCCTTCAGGAACAATACCATAGTTTTCACCAAGAAGGTGAATACTTAAAACCGCTTCACTGAGATTAGAAATTAGGCTTTCATTTAAAGGTGTTGCAATAAGAGGTAATTGTTTATCGGGAAGAATATGGTAGCCATATCCCTGAAGTTCACGTTTTAGGCTATCTCTAAAATCCTGAGTATCATAACTAGATTCAGCAAGAAATACTTTTTTAGTGACATCTACGGCTGAAGGAGAAAAATTAGCCACAGTACCTGAGCTTGATTGGGGAATTTCAAGACTTTCCAAAAATGAGCTGATATCATGTGCTAGATCATCCAGTTTTTCCCAGTAAAGTCGTTCTGTTTCATTACCAAAAGCTTGAGAAAGTTCCTTCACCCGTCCTGTATTAGGATCTGCTGCGTAAAATTCGTATCCCAAAACGCCAGAAATCTTCTCAGGATGCTGTTCAATGCGAACAGGTGTTTTGATGACTTTAAAAATTCGTGCTTTATTACTTACAGTAAATCCAATATTAGTTTGGCTAGAAGTATAAAATTCATCAACCTCCTTAATGCACCAATCGGATTTGACGTAACGTGGGGTAATTATGGAGATCATGATTGCAACTTTTGAAAACTGATCAACAATTTGTTTATCAAAAACATGATTTCCTTGCAATGAATCATCACGCCAGATTACTGGCCTTCTACCCAATAATTGTGCAAGTCGTATATCAAGTGCTCTATGAAATTCGGAGATCCATCCTTTTTGATTCTGGATCAAAGATTCATCGTCTATATGAGCGTAACTAATGAATATATCTGTTGGGAAGTGCATGGGTAACAGCTCAGTTTGACTTATAAATTTGACTTAATAAAGGTAGTAAAAGAAAGAGGTTCAGATCTTTCTCTTTCTCTACTTCAGTTAATTTTTCATAGGCAATTAGCTGATCGTGAATTTTCAAAACGTCTTTTAATACATAGCGTTCGGCTTTATCAGAAACCAATGGGCCATATTTATAATTAAAAACCATCTTTTCAGCACTCCAGCGCTTATGTTCCATTGGAGCCAAGCGAGCATAAAAACGGGTTATATTCTCAATAGTCAACGGATCGCAGCCAATTCGTTTAAGTGAGCTAAATTTTAAAGAAAGTTGTCTTGCAGCATAACGGTTTGAATCTTTTTTCCGCTGAGTTAAAATATTCCATCTTTTTTCTACTGATAGGCGAGAAAAGAGTGAATTATAATGAATACCAGTTTTTTCAGAGAGTTGCTTAATTAATTGAGTTTGAATAGTTCGATTAGTAATAATTTCATCTTTATTTGGCATCTCATGCAATATACCTTCAAGTTCATTGATCAAGGCATCTGTATTATCCACA
>CAIJME010000410.1 GCA_903821625.1 uncultured Sphingobacteriales bacterium
ATTCTGCTGGCATTGCTGAAATCCGGAGGCCAATATTTGCTGTGGGATACGAGCGACATTTTTCTGATCAGGATTTAACTACTCAAAAAGCTGTTTTTGTAATTCCGTTTAAACAGCATGTTTTCGGATTGAGTTTTTATCGGTATGGCTTTACTGAATATTCAGAGCAAACGGCAGGAATTGCGTATACAAGAAATTTTTCAGGTGCTCTGTCGCTCTCCATTATGCTTAAGCATCATCAATTAAGTATCCACAAATATGGGGTATCACGCGCTGTAAGTGTAGATCTTGGGATGCAATATCGAATCAACGACAGATTTTGTATTGGAACTCATATTTCAAATCCGTCAAATAGTAAATTTCAAAATCTCTTAGGTTCAACTATTCCTTTAAGTATTTCATTTGGTGTTTCTTATGAATTTAGTGATAAGGTCTTAATAATTAGTGATATACATAAGGTTTTAAACGCGGGTATTGATACAAAACTAGGCCTAGAATATCGATTGGTTAAGTGGTTTTGCATAAGAGGAGGGGTATCTGCAAGCCCATTTAAGCAATCTGCAGGCTTTGGTCTTCAGAATAATCGATTCGCCTTAGATGTAGCACTCTCTTCACATCCAAATCTCGGCTATTCACCTAATCTGGCGTTTAGCTATGAATTTTAAGGGTAAATACCTCGGATTTATTTTATTTCTATTTATTGTAGAGCCTCATATTGCTTATGCTCAAGACGGTGATACTGATATCATTGAAAAGATTCTGGATATTCTTTCCCGCGATCCTATCGATGATCAGGATTATTCAGATGTAGCCGAGAGGTTGACTTATTATAGGAAACATCCAATTGATCTTAATAAAGCCACCAAAGAACAGTTGAAAGAGCTAATTTTTCTGAGCCCAATTCAAATCAATGAAATTCTGAATCACAGTCTTGAAAATGGTCCTTTTATTAATGTTTTTGAGCTTCAAAGTATCAAGAGCCTTGACGTTGAGTCTATCAGTTTACTCCTATATTTTGTCAAGGTAACATTGCCTGTTCCATTACAAGACATGACCTTCAAAAAGCTGGTTCAGAAAGCTGATCATGATCTTATGATTAGAATGGGACAAATACTTGAAGGCCAGGCAGGATTTTCAAAACTAGCCAATACTAAGGAGGCAAACTATCAGGGTTCTGCCTCGAGAGTTCTTACTCGTTACCGATATAATTACTCGAATACTTTGGCCGCATCTCTTAATATGGAAAAAGATGCCGGGGAGCATTTTTTTGATAGCGGTAAAAACAAAGGATTTGATTTTTATTCAGGAAATATATCTTTTCGGGGTAATGGTCTTGTTAAGAAATTGCTTGTTGGTGATTATGCTCTACAATTTGGTCAGGGTTTAGTGATGTGGTCAGGCTCAAGCTTTGGCAAGGGTGCCGGAATAAGTACCATTGCCAAGCAGGATTTTGGATTAAAGCCCTATAGTTCGGTCAATGAGTCTATGTTTTTAAGAGGCACTTCTGGTACGTTTAAGTATAAAAAAATTTCTTTTACTCCCTTTATTTCAAAGAAAAATCTGGATGCTAGTTTGACGGATGAGGGTAAAGAAATTAGCACGATCAGTATCAGTGGTCTTCACCGTACAAAAAGTGAACTTGATAATAAATCTAGGCTGTCATCCACAATTTATGGAGCTCATATTCAATTGAATAGTAAAAGTTTAACTATTGGATTCACTTCCTATCAAACCCGGTTCAGTCTTCCCTTTGGTATTGGGAAATCACTTTATGAACAATATGATTTTGTTGGGAACTCGCTCACTAATCTGGGTCTACATTATGATTATAATTATAAGAATACCTATTTTTTTGGGGAGATGGCACACAGCAAAAATGGTGGGTCTGCATCTATTAATGGAATCATAAGCAGCCTTTCTCCTAAAGTTTCTTTGGTACTTATGCATCGCAGGTATACCAAGAATTATCATTCATTTTTTAGCCAAGCCATTTCTGAATCCTCAAATGCAGTGAATGAAAGTGGGTTTTACTCCGCCCTGTCACTCAAATTTGATTCTAAATGGGATTTATTTACCTATTCCGACTTTTTCAGGTTTCCATGGTTAAAATTTAGAGTTAATGCTCCATCATCCGGATACGAAATATTTGCTCAGATTAACTATAGAATGGATAAGAAACTAAAGTTGAGCAGTCGCTTTAAGCAGCAGGTTAGAGAAGAAAATCCAGAAGACATCATTGCTGGTTCTGGTTTAGAAACGGTGGATAAGCAGAATTATCGTATTGAGATCAGCTATAGCATAAATGATCGCTTTAGCTTAAGAAACCGTGTAGAAATGGTACGCTATCAAAAGGGTGGCTCAAAATATGAACTTGGATTTTTAAACTACCAGGATATTATTTATAAGCCATTGAGCTCAAAGATTTCGGGGAATATACGATTTGGAATTTTTGATACAGAAAGTTTTAATTCAAGGATATATGCTTATGAAAATGATGTTTTATACTCTTATTCGGTTCCTGCTTATCAAGGCAAGGGTATCCGGTTTTATTTCAATGCTCGATATACCCTAATTAGAGATTTTGATCTTTGGCTAAGATATTCATTAACAAGCTATTATGATCAGAATACAGTGGGTAGTGGTGATGATCAGATCAATGGAAACAAAAGGTCGGATATAAGGCTGCAAATACGTTATCAATTTTAAGTATGTTCTTTAAGGGGGAGGTGCCGTTTGTACGATTGTTGTTCCCCCTGATCGTTGGGATTTTAGTCGGATATACTTTTGCTCATCCCTTGATTTATTCATGGGGATTTAGTTTGATGTTTATACTTTTTGGATCCTTTCTAATTGTATTAATAGCTTACAAAAAATATAAATTGTTTAGATGGGGATGGCTTTTTGGTTTACTCATTCATTTTTACCTAGTAATATTAGCCTATGAACTTACCGTTCATTTCTCAGGCAGGTATGACCCTAATCATTTTAGCGCATTCAAATCTGAATCGCTGTTTGTTAAAATAATTAATGAGCCAAAATTATCAACAGGCATTGTTCGTTTTGAGTCTGAAGTTATAGCGGTTTATTCTAAGAAACGTATTCAGAATACTAATGGAAAGCTATTGATCGCCTTGAAGCTTGATAGTTTGAAGGTCATTGAAATTAACTATGGAGATATATTTCTAATTCCAGCAAATTATCAAAATGTAGAACCATCCTATAATCCGGGAGAATTTAATTATAAATCTTATTTAAAAGACAAGCAGATTTATTTTCAAATTTTTGTTCAAGCTGTAGAGGTTAAACGGGTTTCTCAAAATGCAGGCAATTCATTCATATCATTTGCACTCACATTAAGGAAAGATCTGGTCAAAAAATTCATCCGGTATATACCTGATCAGGAGGCTTCTTCAATGGCATCAACCCTAATTTTGGGCCACCGAGCTGATCTTAGTAAAGATCTTATTGAGGCGTATTCAAAAACCGGCACCATGCATGTACTTTCAGTATCAGGAATGCATGTTGGGATTGTATTTCTTGTTTTGTCTGTTTTGCTTAAACCGATGAACAGGAGCAAAAACTTAATCTTGTTAAGAGCCATTATCATTATTGCAGTAATTTGGTTCTACGCTCTACTTACCGGCTTTTCACCATCCGTTTGCAGATCTGCACTCATGTTAAGTTTTGTAGTGTTGGGCAAGGCGATGAATAAAAATCAGAACACCTACAATTTAATTGCGATTTCTGCATTTTTTTTGCTCTTGTATGATCCATATTACTTGTTTGATGTTGGTTTTCAGCTGTCCTATCTGGCTGTGGTAGGATTGGTATATTTTCATCCAATAATCTTTAATGTACTTTATATTAAATATAAATTATTAGAACATCTTTGGAGTTATTGCGCGTTATCAATTGCAGCACAATTAGCCACCTTTCCACTGAGTATATATTATTTCCACCAGTTTCCTGTTTATTTTCTGCTAAGTAATCTGCTCATCGTGTTGCCTATTGCATTCATTATGTATGCAGGAATTGCCTTTTTAATCATACCATACTCAATTATTATACAGCCTCTTGGCAAGTTTTTAAATTGGCTAATCAATTTTACAAATAACATTTTATACCAAATTGAACAACTTCCATTTTCAGCTATGGAAGGCATTTGGGTAAACACTTTTGAGTATATGTTGATCAGCTCTTTGGTTATTTCATTCGTGTTCTGGCAATTAGCTAGAAATAAGATCATCATCTGGCTATCCTTCTCTATTGGTATTATATTAGCTTTCAGTCTGTCTATGAAATCAATTGAAAATTTTAATAGA
>CAIJME010000411.1 GCA_903821625.1 uncultured Sphingobacteriales bacterium
GATCTAGCCGGTCATCAATGTGTTTTGATGATCCGGCTTTACCTGATTCAGATTTCTATTATATTTCTTGATTTACTACCGGGTTTAAGTGCCGCAATTGTTCTTCAATTTCTTTGAGTTCATTCAGCATTTTCTTTCTGTAAACTTCGGTCTGGTTCGTGATTTTTGGAACAAGTTGTTTGTAATAATCGATTCCTACCTGCAGCTGCTCTTTAAATTTTGAAACGTATTTAGCTTTTTTATCACTCATGTCCTGTAAGTGCTTACTGATATCTTTTTTGAGGTATTCTACATAAAGATTCAGTTCATTTACAAATAGGTTTGGACGGTCGTTATCATTCAATAAGTTGAGCTTACCATAAATATGGCTCACCATTTCATCAAGTGAGAACTTCCCACTGAAATAGGCTATGTTCGGTCCCGGACAAATAGCTACAGCTCTACTTTCTTTAGGCTTTAAAATGCCATTTTTTAAGTATGCTGGCGCTGCAAGGCCTTCACAAAGGCATATTTTTTCAGTGATCTCATTGAATTTCGTCTGAAAAACTCCAGGCTCTAAGCCTTCAGCTTCCAACTGTTTGATCTTCAGATTTTGGAATTCTCTTGAGGCTGTACAGATTGGTAGTTCGGTAAACTCTGTATTCGTGGAAAGGAATTTTTTTACACAGGGGCTGCCAGGTCTACCTTTGGCAATTCGTTCTAGCCTTTGTATTTCTGAAGTACTTTTGCTGAAATTATTAAATGGAATTCCCAATGGCGATGAATTACTGATATAAAAGTCATCCTTGCCTGCAGTTGCAAGTAGATCTAATGTTTCCTCATCTACGTTTGTGGCTTCGGGTACCAGTAAAAACGGACTGCCCCATCCAGTAGCGTCTAGTTGATAATGTTCCATCAGAAAATTATTTTCATGGGCAGTTCCAATACCTCCCTGGACGCTGATCTTCATCTGGGGTGCCTGGTTTAATTGAATACCTTTTTCAAGTATTGCCTTACCATACATCTCATATAGCTCATTAATCATCTCCTGTTTTTTCAGCTTAAACTCCTCCAGAATCGGCCCAAGTAGGTAGCCCTCGGTAGCGAAAGCATGTCCACCGCAATTAAGTCCAGATTCAATTCTGAACTCGGATACCCAAATACCTTTTTTTGCAAGAAATTTAGCCTGGATAAATGCTGATCGGAAATCGCTGACCTTTAAAATGACGCTTTTTCTAAATTTTCCTGACTGATCAGGAAGAAAATCTTCAAAGTTTTCTAAGTAACTGTAAAGTCGTGGATTCATTCCTGCCGATAATACTACGGCAGAGTTTAAATCGCTTTCGGCAAAACCTTTCAATGCCGTTAGGGAGTCTGAAAGTTGCTCACCATTGGTATCCGGATTCATCCGGTCAACCTTGGCCATAATATTTACCTGAATTTCACCCTTTTCCATTTCATTTAGCAATTCCTGTTGTAAAGTGGAAACCACGATGCGGTCTTGTTTGGAAAGCATCTGCTGATATTTGCTTTTCAAGGCTGAGGTGTCAGGTAATAATTTAAAATATCTGTTCAGGTCTGTACCATCATCAAAAGATTGTTTTTTCAGGTCTTCAAACTGCTCATCTACCATTTTTTTTATAAGATTAAGGTAGGCAGTAATTCGTTTGCTTCTAAAATCAATCTCTTTAGGATTTATAGGTACAAATGTCTCCTTGCGTTTTTCAGTGTAAAATTGACGCATGCGTTCAATTAATATATCATCTACTATTGAAACAACAGAGCTGATGCCATAACGTGCTACTTTTACTGGGGTATCTACAGAATAGGCTAGCCCGAGAACAGGAATATGAAATGTATGACTCATGAAAATTATAGATAGGTTAAAATCACGAGTGCAAATAAGGGCATTAAAGTGCTCTTAAAATATGACAGAAGTCACATATATGGAAAATAACTCAAGAATTATTCTATTTCAAGCTTTCTAATCAATTCTGCACTTTGATCACGGCCATGTTCTAACCTTCCTGCAAAAAATGTTTTTACCTGCTCAAAATGCTGTTTATAGCCTTCCATGTCGCCATACCCAATAATTGATGACCATTCGCGTACTGCTGAGTGGAATTCCAAATCATCTCCACGGATCGTTTTATCGAATAATGCAGTTTCAATTGATTCTTCAAGAAGATCTTCATTTTTAAAAAGATATTCAGCAATTCCTAATCTTAGCCGGAATGGGGGAGTCTGGCAAATTAGATTATCATATGGATTTATACCGAGATGATACCAGGCGTCGACCATACTGAGTAGGCTCAAATGTGAATTTGGTTTACGATTTTCAGATCCTGCAGATAGTGAGAACTCCTGCATGACTTTTTCGTTAAGCATTAAAGGTTTATGATTCTGCCCAAAAATAAAATCCTTGGCACTATAAAGTCGCTTTCTGAACGTATCAGCTTCTTCTTTGATCATGAGCTTGAAAAGCTCAGACTCAGATTCGGCATAACGTTTAATTTGCTGCTTGGCATAGGGGTTCAAAATGGCTAATCCACCGTATATGTGAGCCTTATAACTAAATATCCTAAGGGTGATCAGGATCTTTACATTGTCAATCCCACCAAGATAGGAGGCATTTTCCCATGGAAAAAAGCCGGCTTCTTTCCATGCGGTACCCATACTTTCAAAGCCCATATGTGTAACTGCCTGTGTGTCAGCAACAATTTTATCATGCTCGTGGTAATCAGCTATTTCATTTAATATCGAACCCAAAGATGAAAGGATATCGGTCATTCGCTGATAAGCCTCTTTTGTAGTTCGGTGAGGGATCACAATCATTTTTTGTCCCTTAGGGTCGAATCCTGGGCCGTGCAGTGAATGGCAGGTTATAATGTGAGAATCCTTTGGTAGGTATTTTTCAAATGCCTCAATTTCTGGATGCTTTACAGATGTCTGGCCCGCTACTATTGCCCCTTTTTTGGTATATGGGCCATATTGACTAACTACTTCAGCAATTCGTTCAGCTTCTACAGAATAAAATATCACATCAGATATCTGGGAAACTTCCTTTCCATCTTTCAAAATTTCAATACCATAGGGGCCAAGCTCTGTTTCGAGCAGTTCTCTACGGTGTGGCAGATCACAGCCATAAACCCTGTAACCAGCCTTTAAGAAAGATTTAGCATAGATACAGCCCATGTCGCCAAGGCCTATGATTCCAATATTCATGTTAAATGGCTGATGTGTTTTGAATAGATAATTGTTCGATTATTTATTCTATTTACTCATTTAAATAAAAAACGTATAATTCATGCTGCTGCTATATTTACAGTAGCATGCTATCTTTTTATAGATAATTATTATTCTCAATATTACATATTTTTCTCATATTTAATTAAGCTATAAACATCCGGTCAAATTAATTTTTATCAAATGTCAGATTATATTTTATCTATAGACCAGGGTACTACCAGTTCCAGAGCTATTTTATTTAATCGTGAAGGCAGTATTGTTGCTGTTTCGCAAAAAGAATTCGAGCAAATCTATCCTAAACCAGGCTGGGTTGAGCATGATCCTTTAGAGATCTGGTCAAGTCAGGTTTCTGTTGTTACGGAGGCAATAGCCAAGGCCGGACTTAATTCAATTGATATTCACGCAATCGGTATAACCAATCAAAGGGAAACAACCATAGTTTGGGATAAAGAAACCGGACTTCCTTTATATAATGCTATTGTTTGGCAGGATCGCCGCACTTCAGATTATTGTGATTCGATCAGAAAGGAACATGGGGATATGATACGTCAAAAAACTGGCCTGATTATCGACTCTTATTTTTCGGCCACTAAGGTTCGTTGGATTCTTGAAAATGTTCCGGGTGCCCGTCTAAAAGCGATGCAAGGGAAACTGCTTTTTGGTACGGTTGATAGCTGGTTAATCTGGAAACTTTCAGGAGGTACTACCCATGTTACTGATGTTAGTAATGCATCACGTACCATGTTATTTGATATTAATGCGCTCAAATGGGATCAATCGTTATTGGAGCTATTTGACATTCCAATGAACATGCTTCCAGAAGTTAAATCTTCTAGTGAAGTATTCGGTCATACTGCAGGTAATATACTGGCAACTAAAATTCCGATTGCTGGCATTGCAGGTGATCAGCAGGCAGCTCTTTTCGGACAAATGTGTACCAAAGTTGGGATGGTGAAAAACACTTATGGAACAGGTTGTTTTATGTTGATGAATATCGGTAAGAAACCAGTCATGTCAGCCAATAATCTACTCACAACCATCGCCTGGAAGATCAATGGAGAGGTAACTTATGCATTGGAGGGGGGTATATTTATAGGTGGTGCTGTGGTACAATGGTTAAGAGATGAACTTGGATTGATCAAGTCGTCTGCCGAAGTTGAAGTGCTAGCAGCAACAGTAAAAGATAATGGCGGTGTTTATGTTGTTCCTGCCTTTGCAGGGCTGGGGGCACCTCATTGGGATCAGCATGCCAGAGGAACCATAACAGGAATAACACGTGGAACAAATTCCGGACATTTTGCAAGGGCAGCACTTGAAAGTATTGCTTATCAGACTATGGATGTGCTAAAGTCGATGTCAGCTGATGCAGGAACCCCCATCACTGAGTTGAGAGTAGATGGCGGAGCAAGTGCAAACACTATATTAATGCAGTTTCAGGCTGATATTATGAAATGCAAAGTTATTCGTCCGCAGATAACAGAAGTAACTGCCCTGGGTGCTGCTTATCTTGCCGGATTGGCAACAGGTTTCTGGAGCGATGTAAATGAGATCTCTGCACAATGGAAAGTGGATAGGAATTTTGAACCTGCCGAACTTGAAAATTATGATGAATTGATTAATGGATGGGAGCGGGCAATAAAGGCTGCAAAAGCTAATGTAAGTTTATAAAAAAATAATATCTTCAATTATGACACCATTTTTAGCAGAATTTTTAGGAACAGCGCTTGTAATCTTATTAGGTAACGGAGTAGTTGCCAATGTAGTTTTAACTGGAACAAAGGGCAATGGTGGTGGTTGGATGGTGATTACTACCGCATGGGCTCTGGCAGTATTTGTTGGTGTAGTAGTCTCAGCTCCTTATAGTGGTGCACATTTGAATCCTGCAGTGACCATCGCGCTTGCCATATCTGGTAAATTTGAATGGACTCAAGTACCCATATATATGCTTGCCCAAATGCTTGGAGCAATGCTTGGATCCTTGCTAGTTTGGGTAAAGTACAAAGATCATTTTTTAGCTACAGACGACAAGGGTTTAAAGTTAGCAGTATTCAGCACAGGACCGGCAATAAGAAATACATTTTCAAATTTGACCAGTGAGATCATTGGCTCATTTGTATTGCTTTTTGTGATTTTCTATTTTACCACTGCAGAAATTGCAGCTACTAAAACACCTGTCGGGCTTGGATCTTTGGGTGCTATTCCGGTCATGTTTTTAGTTTGGGCTATCGGACTATCACTGGGAGGAACAACAGGATATGCAATTAACCCGGTGCGGGATCTTGGCCCTAGGATTATGCATAGTATACTTCCTATTTCAGGTAAAGGATCAAGCGACTGGTCGTATTCATGGATTCCTGTAATTGGTCCAATGATAGGAGCAAGCCTTGCAGCATTTCTTTATATTGCTTTAAATTGATGATAATTTCTATTCCTTTTAGCTATTCATAATTTCCTATTTTTCATTATCAAAAGAGTATTTTTACCACATGACTGAAAAGAGTGCTTTATTGTATGCTATTATAGAAAACGCAATTGATGGTATCATAACTATTGATGAGCGCGGATTGATAGAGTCAATAAATCCCGCTGCTTGTGCCTTATTTGGCTATTCAAATGAGGAAGTAATTGGCAAAAATGTTTCAATGCTTATGCCTAGGCCTGATAAAGATCAGCATGATGAATATATAGCGCGCTTTCAGAGAACCGCTAGTCCTCATATCATTGGTAAAGGTCGTGATGTTAATGGACAAAAAAAGGATGGTACTTTATTCCCATTCCGTTTGGGGGTAAATGAAGTAAAGTATTCAGGAAGAACTATTTATGCTGGATTTATTCATGACCTGTCTAAAGAGAAAGAAGCAGAATCAAAGATACTTCATTATGCATCTCAACTTGAAAAATTGGTTGAAGAGCGAACTAATTCCCTGCAAAAA
The DNA here is from genome assembly GCA_903821625.1 of uncultured Sphingobacteriales bacterium. GTDB lineage: Bacteria > Bacteroidota > Bacteroidia > Sphingobacteriales > Sphingobacteriaceae > Daejeonella. Next base: position 6,162 of record CAIJME010000411.1, read on the forward strand.
TCGGTAACTGAACTCCAAGAAGCAAAAGAGACAGTCAGTAAATCACTCGAAAAAGAAATAGAGCTCAACCAGCTTAAAAGCAGATTTGTATCGATGGCTTCTCATGAATTTCGAACACCACTGAGCTCCATTCAGCTATCGGCCTCGCTGATTGAAAAGTATAAATTACAATCAGACGACATAAACGTGAGTAAACATGTTGTTAAAATCAAAAATTCAGTTGGAAATCTGACCACCATTCTCGATGATTTCCTTTCATTGGAACGTTTGGAGGCAGGAAAAATCGAAACTAATTTTACTAAATTCGATATGGTTAAACTTGCTGAAGAGATTACCGAAGAAATGCAACTAATGGCCAAAAAAGATCAAAATATTATTTACCAGCATACAGGTTTGCATAGTATGGTTTTGCTTGATCAGAATTTGCTTCGTAATTGTATTATTAATCTGATTTCAAATTCAATTAAATATTCTGGTGAAAATACATTCATTGAATTTAACACGGAGCTTACAGATACGGAATGTTTTGTAACAGTTAGGGACAATGGCATTGGTATTCCAGAAATTGATCATAAACATCTATTTGAGCCTTTTTTTAGGGCAAATAATACCGGAAACATACCTGGTACCGGATTAGGATTGAATATAATTCTTCGATATGTTAACCTAATGGGTGGTAAAGTAGACTTTAAAAGCCTTGTTAATCAGAAAACTGTTTTTACATTAAATTTTCCGCAATAAATTATTATGAAGAAAAAGATTCTAATTATTGAGGATAATGAAGATATCAGAGAAAGTTCAATGGAAATTCTGGAACTAGCAGGTTATGAAGTACTACAAGCAGAAAATGGCAAAATAGGAGTAGAACTGGCCCAGCAACATTTCCCGGATATGATCCTTTGTGATATTATGATGCCCGAGCTGGATGGATACGGAGTTTTGTATCTACTTTCTAAAAATAAGAATACCGGAAATATTCCATTTATTTTTCTTACTGCCAAGGCAGAGCGGTCTGATATCAGAAAAGGTATGGAAATGGGGGCAGATGATTATTTGACCAAGCCGTTTGATGATATGGAATTACTTAATGCCATTGAATCTCGATTTCACAAGAAGCAAAAATTAGAATCATTTTATAGTCAATCGTACGAAAGTCTTAAACTTCTTGCAAATCAGAATCAGGGCTTAGATGAACTCAAAAAAGTAATAGCCGACCGAAAAGTGAAGCTGGTTAGAAAAAAACAGATAGTTTATTATGAGGGAGATTCTATCACAGGTATTTATTTGATTCTAAGCGGTCGAGTTAAAGCTATCAAGTTAAATGAAGATGGTAGAGAACTTGTGACTGGAATGTATGGATCAGAAGAATATCTCGGAATCCAGGCCATGTTATCTGGTGATCATTATAATGAAACTGTAGAAGCAACTGAAGATACCACCATTTGCCTCCTTCCCAAAGATATTGTCAAACAATTGCTTGATAATTATACAGATGTTGGTCAGAAGTTTATTAAAGTAATTTCCAGTAACCTTATTGAAAAAGAAGAGCAATTGCTGCAGCTCGCTTATCATTCTGTACGAAAGCGTATGGCTGAGATTCTGATCCGACTTACTAAAATCCAAAAGAATTCTGCTGAAGAATCTCAAATCCGGATTTCAAGAGAAGACCTTGCATCCATGGCCGGAATGGCAACAGAAACAGTTAGCCGTACTTTAAGTGATTTTAAGGATGAGGGAATTATCGAAAAAAAGGGTAGTGTGATCCATATTATTGATCAATCGAAACTCCTAAAGATGAAAAACTGACAAAGATCATTTTTCTACATGACTTCACTCATTACAAATAGCCTTTCCGAATTCTATTTTTGGAGAATAGCTATGATAGAATGAAAGTTGTTGCCTACAGTATCAAGGAATTTGAAAAGGAATTTTTGGCTCGTGCTAATAAAAAGCAACATGATATTACGTTAATTTCTAATCCTCTAAGCCTTGATACAGTTATGTATGCAGAGGGAAAAGAAGCAGTTATTGTTTTTACTAATGATGATGTTTCTGAAGTCGTTATTAATAAACTGGCAGACCTTGGTATAAAATATATTGCCACCCGTTCATTAGAAACAGACCATATCGATAGGAATGCTGCAGGTTTAAGGAAAATAAAGCTGGCAAATGTTCCATCTTTTTCGCCTCAATCAATTGCTGAATATGCAGTTATGCTGGCCTTGTCTTTGAGCCGAAAAATTGTATCGACTGTAAATAGCACAAGAGAATTTGATTTCAGAATAGATCAGCATATTGGATTCAGTTTTTTCAGTAAAACAGTCGGTATAATAGGCCTTGGGCATGTTGGACAAGCAACAGCAGCTATTTATAAGGGCTTGGGATGCAAGGTGATCAGTTATGATATACAGTATCCGGAATTTTTGAATGGTGTGGAAACTAGAGACCTCGACCAGCTACTCGCTGAGTCGGATATTATTTCCTTGCATGTTGCGTTAAACCCCGATACCAGGTATATCATCAATAATCAAAGTCTGGGTAAGATGAAGGATGGTGTAATGCTGATCAATACCGGCAGTGGCGAATTGATAAAAACTGCTGAATTACTGAAAGCCCTCAAAAGTGGAAAGATTGCCTATCTCGGTTTGGATGGGTATGAGTTTGAAAAGAGTCTGTTTTTTAATGATCACAGAAATGATGAAAATAAAGATGCAATTCTTGAAGAGCTAATTTCTTATCCAAATGTCATTATTTCTCCTCATCAGGCTTTTTTAACTAAGGAAGCTTTACAAGAAATTGCAAATCTTACCATCAAAAATCTGGACAACTGGCATGAAGGTAAATGTTCAGGAAAGGCATGTATCTGTATTGATGGGTGTAAAAAAAATCTGGCTGTCATTTGATTTTATTGGTATCAATCATTTATGACCACACAGCAACTCATTAATAAATATCACGTGGCAGCGCCACGTTATACCAGCTATCCTACTGTCCCTTATTGGGATACTGCAGCTCCTAATATTAATGAATGGAAAAAATCTGTTAAATTTTCATTTGATCAGAGTAATGCAAGTAACGGCATAAGTTTATATGTCCATTTGCCATTTTGTGAAAGTCTGTGTACGTATTGTGGTTGTAATACCCGAATTACAAAAAATCACCAAGTCGAAGATCCTTATATTCAGGCAATTTTAAAAGAATGGAACCTTTATCGGGAGATATTTGGCGAAAAACCCCTAATCAGGGAGATACATCTTGGCGGTGGTACACCCACCTTTTTTGATGCTGCAAATCTAAATGTATTGATAAACGGATTGATGGATGGTTCAGAACTTCATCCCGATGCTGAATTTAGTTTTGAAGCACATCCCAACAATACAAGTGAAGCTCATCTTATTACTTTGTATAATCTTGGATTTCGTAGATTAAGTCTTGGAATTCAAGACTTTGACCCTAAAGTACAAAAGATTATAAATCGCTTGCAAAGCTTCGAGCAGGTTGAAAAGATTACAGAACTTGCAAGAGAAATAGGATATACCTCAATAAATTTTGACCTGATTTACGGGCTCCCGCTTCAAACGGTTGTAGGTCTAGAAGATACCATCCTACAGGTAGAAAAGTTAATGCCCGACCGGATTGCCTTTTACAGTTATGCCCATGTTCCTTGGATAAAACCCGGACAGCGAAGTTTTACTGAAGATGATCTTCCAACAGTCACTGAAAAGCAAAAATTGTACGAATTGGGTCGCCAAATGTTTATCTCCATGGGTTTTGAGGAAATTGGTATGGACCATTTCGCATTAACTACTGACAGCCTTTTTAAAGCAGAAAAATCAGGGAAGCTCCATCGTAATTTTATGGGTTATACACATCAGTATACCCAGCTTATGATTGGCTTGGGAGTTTCCTCTATCAGTGATACTTGGTTTGCATTTGCCCAAAATGTTAAAAAAGTAGAAGATTATTACGATCTGATTAACAAAGGCCAGTTTCCTATACTTAAAGGCCATCATCTAACAGAAGAGGATTTGATAATAAGAAGGCATATTTTAAATCTGATGTGTAAAGGAAGAACAGATTGGGATACTTCTTTAGTAATTAATGATGCACTTATTGCCGGACTTGAAAGAGCAAAATTGCTTGAACAGGATGGTTTAGTAGAAATACTTGAAAATAGACTTGCTGTAACTCATTTAGGTAAGCGATTTCTTAGAAATATCTGTATGTCCCTTGATGCTCGTCTTTGGTCAGAGCAGCCTGAAACACAATTGTTTAGTATGGCGGGTTAGGGCCGGGCCGGATCAAGTCCGGCTTGACATTTTATTTTAGCACAGTTTAGTAATTCCGGACCTGATCCGGAAACAAACCTCAACACCTTCATTAATATTTTTGGGACTTAAATAAGGAATATCCAGGTTAAGTCCTCTTAAGATGAACCAAACTCCAAGTCCCAGCATTACAAATGGAATTATCTTATTTATTCTTCTACGAAACACAGGGCCAGCCAGTCCGGTACTTACCATGGCTGCCATCATGAGAGGAAAGGTTCCCAATCCAAAAAATAACATGTATTGAGCTGAAGATATCACACTTCCTGTATTTAATGCTCCTGCCAATGCCAGATAAACAAATCCACAGGGTAGGAAACCATTAAGTACACCAGTTATTAGATGACCTGCTTTATGCCTAATTGCATAGGACAATAGTTTGTTGAAAGGTTGTACCATTTTTGAAACCCAATTCCAATTTCCAGAAGAAATTTTTAGTATTCGTGAGCTTGCCGCTAGAATAATGAATATACCAGTTAAAATACTGACAGATGATTGTATACCGGCTAACCAGAACTGCCGCCCTATTAATCCAATAATAATACCTAGAAGTGTATAGGTTAGCGTTCGTCCCAGATTGTAAACTAGCTTGTCGAAAATTATCAGCCAGCGGTTGTTATGAAAACTTGGAATTGCAAATGCTAGCGGACCACACATTCCAACGCAATGTAGGCTCCCAAATAAGCCGATCAAAAATGCGAGCTCGTTATAGTTCATTCTTAATGATTGTATAATCTCATAAAATGGATCTCATCAATTAATGAATGGTGATGCTTTTTTCGTACAGGTATTCTTTTGCATCACTTTTCCATTCAATAATAAGTTTCCAGTGCCCTGCTGCTAAATCTGTTAAGGGTATAACTATTTCATTTGTTATTCCTGAATTCAGGCTAACAATTCGGTCGTTTTTATGATCAGAAGGATGAAGAAAACGAGCAGTTCCTGTCATGGGTTTTTTGAAAATAATTCTAATACTTTCTCCAATACTTATTTCAGGTTCAGCCTGATCTTTCTGCATTTGACTTTTACGTTCATAATCCTTGTCGTATTCAATCCCCTTTTGATAATAATCCTTGTCTACCAGATCATCTGAACCGCTTTTAATCATCAATACTGCAAGAGTAATAATGAATGCCATAAATAATCCCATACCTATCAACAGTTTTGTTCCCCAATTCATCGTTTTTAATTTGGTGGTGCTATAAAATTTGTTTTTACTTCATCTATTTTCTTGCCATTTGAAAATATCTCGAGCTCTATTTCTGATTTATACTTTTCAATATCTTTTTGAGCTCTAATCACAAAAAAAGTCACTTTTACTATACTTCCCTTTTTTATGGTAGACTCTTTACGGATAAATTGAATTTTAACATCTTCATCCTCTGCTTTCAATTCAAAATGAATATTTCCAGAGGTTTTATTGACCAATTCAGCATTGTAAAGGTTACTAACAGTTCCATTATCTCTTAACTGATACAAGGTTCCACCTGCACGTAATACTGTTGTTTCAATATCACTTCTGCTAAACAACAGGTAGCTTAATACACTTAATAGAATAAGGAAAACAACGGAGTAAGCGTATACTTTTTTGCTTAATTTAAATCCGGTTTTTAATTTGATTTGATCTTCAGACATAAATCCAATAAGTCTGCTTGGACGATGAACTTTTTCCATCACCATGTCGCAAGCATCAATACATGCGGTACAATTAATACATTCAAGCTGAGTGCAATTTCGAATATCTATTCCTGTCGGACAAACATGAATGCATAGTTTACAATCTATGCAATCACCAAGATGTTGATCTGTAGTTTTTAATACTTTACGTCTAGGTTCACCGCGCTCATAATCATAGGCTACGATTATACTTTGATTATCTAGGAGTACACCTTGAAGTCTACCATACGGACAAATAACTGTGCAAACCAGTTCTCTGATATATGAATAGACGATATAGAATACAAAAGTGAAAATCCATATTGATATAAATCCAGAAGTATGCTCTCCGATTGGATCTGTCATTATGTTACTCAATTCGTCTGAACCTATGATATAGGCCAGAAAAATATTCGAAATTAGAAAGGAAATCAGGATAAATATGAAATGTTTAGATCCCTTTTTTAGTATTTTTTCTATACTTAATGGCCCTGTATCAAGTTTTTGCTGATGTAGATAATCTCCTTCGATCCAGTTCTCCACTTTTCTGAAAACCATCTCCATGAAAATGGTTTGCGGACATGTCCAGCCACACCATACCCTTCCAAATATGGCAGTAAACATGATTATAAATACTATGAATGTAAGTATTGCTAAAACAAAAAGGTAGAAATCCTGGGGCCAAAAGATAAGGCCAAAAAACGCAAATTTTCGTTCAATTACATTCAAAAGAATCAATTGTTCTCCATTTATTTTAATGAATGGCCCACTAAAAAGAAGTAATAGAAGAAAATAGCTAACCTTATTCCGATATTGATATAGTTTGCCCTGAATGATTTGTGGATACATCCATTTTCTTTTATTCTCGGTATCCTTAATGGATGGTAGATGATCCCTAAAATTCGGTGCTTCAGTCATGTTGCTTTTTTGCTTGCAAATTTTTTGAAAAAATCTGCCTTTTTATTCTTGTTATTGACACATTCAAAGTTTTTTGCCTTATTTTAATGTGATGTAAAAATTGGCATATAGTTGATCATAGAGTATGATTTATATCATTTTAATTGATAATATGAATCATAAATAAAGGAGGATATTCATTGCACTTTCGTACAGTGAGAATTGGATTTTTTAATCCGGATAGATTCAAGGAAAGTAATTTCTGAATAAGCATTAAAATCTTTATTATTATTAATTAATTCTATTTTTTCAATAATCAATAATGGCAAAGAGCTTGCACTACAGAATACGCAAAATACATCGCTACCTTGGACTTTTACTGGGAATACAATTTTTATTCTGGACCGTAGGAGGTATTTATTTTAGCTGGAGTAATATGGATGAGATACATGGCGATCTAAACAGGAGGCCAGCTTCCTTAATTTCAATCAAGTCCAATTTTATTTCTCCCTCTACAGTCATTGAAAAGATGAAAAGCCTTGGTCAGAATGTAGATTCCATAAATGACGTCAGGCTAATTCAACTATCAGGCCAGCCTTTTTATCAGTTGTTGATCCAAGAGAAATTGGCATTAACACATACCAATCATTCCAAAAAACCAGAATTTAAGGTTCAACTGGCTAATGCAATTACCGGTGAACTTCGCGGACCATTAAATGAATTTGAAGCCATTGCAATTGCAAAAGGAGGGCTTTATTGGGAGTACAAAAATTCGGGAAGTAAAGCTTTTGACTGAAACATCTACTCATCATGAATATCGCTCAGGGCCTTTACCCGCTTATGCTATTAGTTTTGATCACCCCAGCAAGTCAACGGTATTTGTAGCAACAGAGTTGGGTACCATTCAAAAGATCAGAAATGATAAGTGGCGAATTTTTGATTTTTTATGGATGCTGCATACCATGGATTATCAAGGGCGTGATAATTTCGGCAATATTTTACTTAGAGGCTTTTCAATTTTTGGTTTGTTTACAATCTTTTCAGGCTTTATTTTATTCTATCTAAGTTCTGTAAAACGAAAAAAAACACACACAACCCCAATAAAAGTTCAATAAAAAACCCGGCTCATGAATAGGAGGCCGGGTTGATATAGCGAGTATTATTAATTACATTTTAGTTCCCTGAGGTTCTTTAGGATTAGCTGGTTTAGTACCTTTCAGAGATAGGATAAAGTTAGTTACATCCGAAGTTTGTTGTACTGTTAGAGTTTTTTCCCATGCGATCATTCCCTTTTCAGGGATACCATATTTAATGGTCTTAAAAATATTGTTAACTGTTCCTCCATGTATCCAATACTCATCCGTTAAGTTTGGCCCTATCGTTCCTCCACCATCTGGTGCATGACATGCTACACAATTTTGCATAAAAACAGTTTTGCCAGCAGTCAATACAGCGGCGTCGCCATCAACTTTTACAGTATTTTCATCGATCAAGTTAGCGGCTTTGGCTAAAAATTCGCCTTTAGAGGCCTCTGCAGCTTTCATTTCAATAGCATATTCTTCATTTTGTAATGGACTCCATTCCAATACATGATAATTAAGAAGGTATACAACGGCAAATAAAATTGAGGCATAGAACATCGCATTGAACCATACTGGAGTAGGGTTGTCAAGTTCTGTGATGCCATCAAAATCATGTTCAAGCATCATGTCTTTTTCTTCCGAAATAGGTCTTAGGCCAAGCAGTTTATTCCAAGCACTTTGTTTGCTGCTTTTTTCAGATTTTTCTGTAGTCAGCCATTCTTCATATTCCAGCATTTTGGCTGGCTCGGCAACAGGTATAATTCCTGGCAACTTGATTTCATTGGCCATAACTCTCACAGTTTTAAGTAAAACAAGTGAAACGATGAGTAACAGGAGGGCCACAAGAAATAAGACGATAAGTATTTCAGTATAAATATTAGTAGTATTTCCATCTGCAGGAGCAACAACAGCCCAAACAGAATTGCTTGCAAAAAATAGTGTGAATATAAAAATCAAACGTTTCATAATTCTATTCTTTAGTGTCAGTTAAAGGAAGCTCACTCATATAGCTCAGGTGTTTTTTATTCATAGTAAATAGCAATGCGGTAACTATAACGAAAAACACAAAAAAGATTCCAAGTGAAGTTATTAGATAGACATCTGCGTCTGTGGATTTATCAATAAATTGTCTGAACATGTTCTTGTTGTTAATTAATTATGCTTTGTTTATTATTTCAAAGTTTGCAGAGTAGTATTCCCAACTTTGATATCGCTACCGAGTCGCTGCAGATAAGCAATAATCGCGATGATCTCTTTATCACTACTAACGGTTATGTTTTCCTTAATTAGGTTGGCGGTGATCTCTTCAGCTTGTTTTTGAAGGTCTGTATTTGCTTGCTGCTCATATAAAGGAGCATAAGGCACACCCAGAGTTCTCATTGCATTAATCTTTGCTACAGTTGTTGTGGTATCCAGCGTTTGTTCGCCTAACCAGTTGTAAGGTGGCATGATACTACCAGGAGACATGGTTGTTGGATCCATCATGTGATTGTATTGCCATGCATTGGAATATTTTCCACCTTCGCGATGAAGGTCTGGTCCGGTTCGTTTTGACCCCCATAAAAATGGATGGTCATAAACGAATTCTCCAGCTTTACTGTATTCACCATAACGCTCGGTCTCAGAACGAAACGGTCTAACCATTTGAGAGTGGCAGTTTACACAACCTTCACGGATATATAAATCTCGTCCCTGTAATTCAAGCGGAGTATATGGTTTTACACTCGTTATGGTTGGAATATTTGATGAGATCATGAACGTAGGCATCATTTCTACCATTCCTCCGATCAAAATAACGATCAGTGAAAGTACCAGAAAATACATTGGCTTACGTTCCAAAGAACGATGCCAGGTTTTTTCTGAACCAATAGGAGCATAAGCAGGTTGTAATGCCATTGCTTCTGCAGGTTCATCTGCAAGTAAAACACCGCTTTTTGCGGTCTTAATCAGGTTATAAGTCATTACTATTACACCTGTCAGGTATAAAGTTCCTCCAATTGCCCTAAAAATGTGCATAGGTAAAAGTTGAAGAGTGGTTTCAAGGAAGTTTGGATATTTTAACATTCCTTCAGGCGTAAATTCTTTCCACATCAATCCCTGAGTAAAACCAGACAAGTACATGGGTATAGCATAGAAAAGAATGCCAAGGGTGCCAATCCAAAAGTGGAAGGCCACAAGCTTTTTAGAAAAGATTTCTGTGCGGTAAATTCTTGGTATTAGCCAGTAAAGAATGGCAAAGGTTAAGAACCCATTCCAGCCAAGTGCTCCAACGTGAACGTGGGCAACTATCCAATCAGTGAAGTGAGCTATTGCATTCACTTGCTTTAAAGATAACATCGGGCCTTCGAAAGTAGACATGCCATAAGCTGTGATACCCACAACCATGAACTTCAGGTTTGTATCTTCACGAACTTTATCCCATGCTCCTCTTAGGGTCAATAATCCATTGATCATACCTCCCCAGCTTGGAGCGATCAGCATGATTGAGAACGCAACTCCTAAAGATTGTGCCCAATCTGGTAAGGATGAATATAATAAATGGTGTGGTCCAGCCCAGATATAGATAAATATTAATGACCAGAAATGCAGAATACTTAATTTATAAGAATAAACCGGACGCTGTGCCATTTTAGGAAGAAAGTAATACATCATTCCCAGATATGGAGTGGTCAAAAAGAATGCAACTGCATTATGGCCATACCACCATTGAACCAGAGCATCCTGAACACCGGCATAGATATAATAACTCTTAAATAAAGAAATTGGTAATTGGAATGAATTAACAATATGCAATACCGCAACGGTAACAAACGTAGCAATGTAAAACCAGATAGCAACGTACATGTGACGCTCACGACGTTTAATGATCGTTCCAAACATGTTAATACCGAAAACTACCCAGATTAGCGTGATTGCAATATCAATCGGCCATTCTAATTCTGCATATTCATGTGATGTGGTTATGCCCAATGGTAGGGTGAGCGCAGCAGAAATAATGATGAGCTGCCAACCCCAGAAGTGAATACTGCTGAGCATGTCGCTAAACATTCTGGCTTTTAAAAGCCGTTGCAATGAGTAATAAACACCCATGAAGATTCCATTTCCTACGAATGCGAATATTACTGCATTGGTATGTAAGGGACGAATACGACCAAAAGTAGTGTACTGGTTTCCAAGGTTCATCTCCGGTTTAAAGAGTTGCATGGCTACCAATAGGCCTACAAGCATTCCGACCAGGCCCCATATTACGGTGGCAATTGCGAAATTCCTTACAATTTTGTTGTCATAGTTGAATTTTTCAAGCATACAATACGATTTTATTAATGAGGTAAAGCTAATTTGCCTGGCATGACAATGATGTGACAGAACTTATTTTTAAAATTGATTCTCGTCACTTTTTATTCTCATTGGGTAGTTCATCATCAAATAGAATTCTTACCGCTGGTGTGTAGGTATCATCATTCTGTCCATTTTTCATGGCCCAAAAGAATGCGAATAGAAATATGAGCGCTAAAAACACACTGCAACCAATCAGGAAGTATAAGATGTTCATGTTAATTTGTTTTTACGTGCAAATAAATGAGTTGCAGTACTGGTAAATGAAATAATGGTAACGGTACTTAATGGCATCAAAATGGCTGCATAAAGTGGTGATAATAAGCCTTGTATGGCAAAAAATAATCCCACTGTATTGTATATTGTTGAAATCCCAAAGCTGATATGTATCACTTTCATTGCATCTTTAGCTTGCTGAATAAAGTTGGGCAGCTTTTCAAATCCTGTTCCATCCAGTATGGCATCACATCCAGGCGAGAAGTTGTTAATGTTATCAGTGACTGCAATTCCAAGATCACTTTGTTTGAGTGCTCCTGCATCATTTAATCCATCTCCGAGCATCATTACTTTATTGTTTTTTTGCTGAAGGGCATAGATATAGTTCAGTTTGTCTTGCGGACTTTGATTGAAATGCATTTGATCTGCCCATGGGAATGCTGGAAGTAAAAATTCACGTTCAGAATCTTGGTCTCCAGAAAGCAAATGCATATTTAGTTGGCTTCCTAATGTAGTAAAGAGCTCTTTTAAACCCGGGCGCCAGCATTGCCTGAAACTGAAATAACCGACATAATGATCGCCGATCTGAATATAAATTGTCCCTGAATCTTTCTTCTCTGACTTTATATTAATAAAGGATGCACTGCCGATTCTTATCATTTTATTATTCACCCTACCTTCAATGCCTTTTCCGGGAATCTCTTGATAGCTACTGACAGTAAAATATTCATTGATCTTCATCCACTTGACCAGCTCTCTGCTTAGTGGATGCCCTGAATTTCGTGCCAGTGAACTGATCATACATTGTTCTTCATGGCTAAGATTGCCTTCAAAACTGATTCGGAAACCTTCAGGAGAAGTTATGGTACCTGTTTTATCGAAAACGAGTGTGTTGATTTTTGCCATCTGCTCAACTACAGCCGTATTTTTCAGATAAAATTTATTCTTATCAAAAATGCTAAGTACTGCTGATAATGTAAAAGGTGAGCTAAGAGCCAAAGCACATGGGCAGGCAATGATCAGGACTGCTGTGAATGATTGCCATGCTTTGACACGATCATCAAACATCCAGAAAGCCGCTGATCCAAAAGCAATAATTAAGAGCGCAACACTGAAATATCTGCTTACCGCATCACTGAAGGTGTCGATCTTTCTTTTCTTTCCTTCAAATGCCTCATTATTCCATAAACTGGTTAAATAACTTTGCGATACAGGCTTGATCACTTCAAGCTCAATGGCTTCATTAATTTGTCGGCCTCCGGCATAAACTATTTCACCTAATACTTTTTGCACTGGTGCTGATTCGCCCGTTACAAAGCTAAAATCAATCAAAGCATCCCCTTTCATCAGAATGGTGTCGGCAGGTATAATCTCATTATTACGAATTAAGATGCGGTTTCCAACTTTTAGTTCCTCTATTGGGATAGGTTTCTCAATTCCTTCACTGATTAAAGTAACTGCCACAGGAAAGTATGATCGATAATCGCGCTCAAAAGATAAATGATGATAGGTGCGTTGTTGTACCCATTTGCCAATAAGCAAAAAGAATACGAGTCCGCAGAGCGTATCCACAAATCCGGCACCAGTACCGCTCCCAATCTCATAGATTGAACGGATGAACATTACTGCAATTCCTAATGCAAGTGGAAAATCAAGGTTTAGAATCTTGTTCCTTAAATTTTTCCAAGCAGAAATAAAATAGTCGCGTCCACTGTAAAATACTACAGGAGTTGCAAACACAAGATTTAGCCAGCCAAAAAACGTTTTGAACTGATGTTCAAAGGCTGCCATTCCAAAATATTCAGGAAAGCTTAAGAGCATCACATTTCCAAAACAGAAACCTGCTACCGCAATTTTTTTTATGATGTCGCTGTCAGACACTTTATTCTGCTCCTTAACCACATCCTGTAAACTGATAATCGGTTCATAACCAATTGCAGCAAGCATGCTGATAAGTTCGCGCAAAGAGAATTCCTTGTGTTTGAATGTAATCACTACCTGTTTTTTCAGAAAATCGATGCGTGAGTTTACAATAGACCCATTGATCTTGTACAAATGCTCCAGTAGCCATAAACAAGAACTGCAATGTATGGCTGGGATATAAAGCGTAATGATGCTTACATTTTCGTCAGCGTAGTCGAGTAAAGAAGAAGCGATCTTGGGTTCATCCAGATAATCGTAATGGGTCGATTTAACATCCTGAGTTTTCCCCGGATTAGTATTATACACATAATAATTACAGAGTTGATTTTCAGAAAGAATAGTGTAAACACTCTGGCAGCCAATACAACAAAAATTTCTATCGTCGTAATGAAATTGATCTTCTAGGCAGTCATTACCACAGTGAAAGCATTGCGTTAACGTTTCGGCCTGGCCTTGAATCTCTAAATTATCCATGCCTCCAAAAATCACTGCAATTTAGGTCTGGCGAAATGACTCTAATTATTAAAATTTGTGATCTCAATCACATTATCAGCTATAATTACTGAATACTTAGTATTCGTCTTTTAATAAATTAAAAAAAATCTCTCACGCAGTACTGCAGTATATTTCTTTTAAGCTTCTGACCATTAAATTATATCTAAAAACACACATGAAATTACACATCGCCATTTTGATTCCTTTGTTCATTTTTCGGAATCTATCTAATCAGTTCCATTAAAAATAATTTGTATGCCAGTTCTTGCATTCTTTTTTATACCTTAAAACTTTAAAGTATTCAGATATTATGAAAAAGCCTCTCTTTATTTGTGCATTTCTATTGGGCATCAGCCTGATTTTTTTAAGTTTTAAAGGATATTTTGCGGGCGATCAAGACTGGCCAGAATACCTGGGCGGGGCAGATCGGAATCATTATTCAAACCTTTCACAAATAAACCTTTCTAATGTAAGCACTCTTGAGCCGGTATGGGAATTTCATACTGGAGATTCAGGTCAAGTTCAATGTAATCCCATCATAGTTGGAGACAGGTTGTTTGCATTAACAGCATCCAATCATCTTTTTGCACTCGACGCTGCAACAGGTAAACAAATCTGGCGTTTTGCTCCAGAGCAAAAAAGTGCCGCAAATGTAAATAGGGGGGTTGCCTATTATGAAAAAGGTAAAGACAAAAGAATTCTTTACACGTACTTAACCTGGCTTTATGCCATAAATCCATTAACTGGCAAGCCAATAACTTCTTTTGGCGAAGGTGGTAGAGTTAGTCTGAAAAGCGGACTAGGAAAAGATGCTGAGTTAAAATTTGTTTCCTCAACTACTCCCGGCACTATTTATGGTGACCTGATTGTCATGCCCTTGCGTTTAGACGAAGGTGCGGGTGCAGCATCGGGATATATTCAGGCATTTAATATTCAAACCGGAAAAATAGCATGGGTATTTAAAACCATACCTCATCCGGGCGAAAGGGGATATGATACCTGGCCGGCTGATGCCTATAAAAATTCGGCAATCGGTTCAGCCAATAATTGGACAGGTATGTCGGTTGATCGTAAACGGGGAATCATTTATGTTCCGACAGGATCAGCTGCTTTTGATTTTTACGGGGGTAATCGGAAAGGGTCAAATTTATTCGCTAATTCTCTTATTGCTTTAAATGCAAAGACAGGGGAGTATATCTGGCATTTTCAAACCGTTCATCATGATATTTGGGATCGTGACTTGCCAGCTCCACCAAACCTGATCACCATTAAGAGGGATGGTAAAAGTATTGATGCCGTAGCTCAGGTTACCAAGTCAGGCTATGTTTTTGTGTTTGATCGCGAAAATGGA
>CAIJME010000412.1 GCA_903821625.1 uncultured Sphingobacteriales bacterium
ATCTATGGAGTTGAAATACCATTTCTGCATCTAAATGCATTAATTTTAACAAAAAAGGCAGCAAATAGGCCTAAAGACCAACTTGACCTCATAGAACTTGAAAAAATTAAAAAAATCATTGAAGATGAAGGTACAAATCAATAATCATATAGCTTTTATTAAAGCCAGATAATACAATCAAAATTGTAATTTTACAAAATGAAACATCTTATTGCCCCTTCCGTTTTATCTGCTGATTTTGCAAACCTGCAGAAAGATATAGAAATGATCAATCGCAGTGATGCAGATTGGTTTCATATTGATATTATGGATGGTGTTTTTGTACCCAATATTTCTTTTGGATTTCCTGTTTTGAAAGCAATTCAGAAATATGCTGAAAAACCACTTGACGTACACTTGATGATCGTGGATCCTGATCGATACCTTCAAGATTTTAAACTCGCTGGTGCAGAAAATATAACAGTACATATCGAAGCATGTACACACCTTCACAGAACATTACATGCAATAAAAGATCTAGGCTGTAAAGCTGGGGTAGCAATTAATCCCCATACACCGGTCAGTTTACTCGAAGATATTATCGAAGATATAGATATAGTTTGTTTGATGTCTGTTAATCCTGGTTTCGGTGGCCAGAAATTCATTGATCATACCTATAAAAAAATAATGGATCTCCGGTCTATGGCTTCCGAAAGGCATAGCAAACTTTTAATTGAGATAGACGGTGGTGTATCCAATCAAAATGCATTAAAATTATTACAGGCAGGAGCAAACGTACTCGTTGCAGGTAATTCAGTCTTTTCGGCTAGTGATCCTCTAATGGAAATAGCCTCACTAAAGAATTTAAACCCTAATTTGATAGGGTGATAATACTATTTTGAATGTGAAGCAAAAACAAGGACTACTCTCATGTTTTCACGCTATGAAGTTGAATTTTGGGCAATTAGTCATGTCAGCTTGTATTTCATTTTTTTTACTTTTAGTTTTTTTTTCAAATAACCTACAAGCTCAGGATCTGACTGTAATTAAAGGAGTAATTACTTCTGAAAAAGGCGAGTTATTAAGTGGGGTAACCGTACAGGTTAAAAATAGCCGATTAATAACTCAAACTAACAGAGAAGGTGAGTATTTCTTAAGTAAGGTTCCAATCAATACTACTTTAATTTTTAGCAGGTTAGGATTTAAGGATTTAAGCCTTGAATTCGAACTTATTGTGGATAAGGAAAATATTCAAAATATTATATTAACCACTGATATACAGTCGCTTGATGAAGTTCATATAACTGATAAATTCAATTCAAGTAATTCAAATTATTTGGAGTCTGCTAAATTTTCAGCCTTCCCACAAACCTCAGGAAGCTTTGAAAGTTTTTTGAAAAACATACCCGGAGTTTCAGGAAATAATGAGCTTAGTTCTCAGTATTCAGTCAGGGGTGGAAATTTTGATGAAAATTTGGTTTATTTAAATGATATAGAAATATACAGGCCAATGTTAATCAGATCTGGTCAACAGGAGGGGCTTGGTTTTATCAATCCTGATTTAACAACCAAAGTTTTATTTTCTGCAGGTGGTTTTGAAGCAAGATATGGTGATAAATTATCATCAATTCTGGATATTCGTTATGGTAAGCCAGATAGTTTAGCACTTGAATTGCAAGCAGGTTTTATTTATAATTCTGCAGCCTTGAAATTGCCTTTAAAAAACGGTTTTTTTTTAGCAGGTATAAGAAACAAGAAAAATCAGAGCTATTTAGGGCGTCAGAATTTAATTGGAGATTATCATTCTGGATTTTCAGACTATCAATTCCTTTTCAAGCATAATCTCACCAAAAAGCTCAATTTGTCATTTTTTGGATTATATAATGGTGGAGAAATTAGGATAAGTCCAGATAAAAGAATTACTGAATTTGGCACTTCTGATGATGTATTAAGGTTATTTGTAAATTATGATGGTGAAGAGAGCAGCAATTATAAAGCCTTCAATAGTGCAATAACTTTTTCCTATAATGTTAATAATACCTTGAATTTTAAATGGATAAATTCTGTGGCTTCTATAAATGAAGAAGAGCAGGCAAACTTATTGGGTTGGTATTCATTCAATGAAAAGCAAGGAGGGGGTCTGAGTCTAAAAAATGGTGGAAGTTTATTAGGAATGGGCTCTAATCAAACATTTTTTAATAATTATTTAAAATCGTTGATCTACAATACTGAATTACGAATGTATAAGCAAGTAAAAAGCTCTTTTATAGAAATGGGTATGCGCTTTCAATCCGATCAAATTAATGATCGGCTAGATGAATATACAGCAGTAGACACCAGTGGATATTCCTTACCCAATCAGGGAAATTGGATGTATTCAGGTCTTATTAATCAGCAAAATTTGGTAAATATCGAACGATTTAGCGGTTTCATTCAAAATACATTCAATCTTATACCAAATTTAATGATGGCCGCAGGAGCACGATTTAATTATAACACGTATTCTAAAGAAAATATGATTAGTCCGAGGGTTTCTTTGATGTTTAAACCTGGAAATAGCGATCAATTACTCTTGCGATTTTCTGCAGGAACCTATAATCAAGCTCCATTTTACCGGGAAATCAAAAATTACAATGGAAGCCTAAATGCTACTGCAAGAGCGCAAAAATCACTTCATTTCATTACTGGTACTGAATATAAATTTAAGGGTCTGGGAACAAGTTTAAAATTCAGTTCTGAAATTTATTATAAGGTACTAAGCAGAATTACCCCTTATAAAATTGAGGACCTCAAGATCAGATATCTTTCAGATAAAAGTTCAAAGGGCTATGCTGCTGGTGCAGATTTAAGTATAAGTGGTAATTTTGCAAAAGATTTAGAATCTACATTCCGTATATCAATTATGAAAACTGAGGAAGATATTCAGGATGACTATTATGTAGCGAAAAATTCAGCAGGAAATCAGATTATAATCAGGCCGGGATATCTAAAAAGACCAACAGATCAATTATTCAATATAGGAATGATGTTTCAGGATCGATTAATTCAAAATCCAACCTATAAAGTACACCTTAACCTAGTGTATTCTTCTTCATTGCCTATTGGTCCCCCGGGACCTAACCGGTATACCGATGTATTTAAAATTCCAGCCTATAAACGTGCTGATATTGGTTTTTCAAAAGATTTAGCTGATCCAGAAGGAAAAAAAACTTCGATTTTTATCAAAAAATATTTTCAAAATTTGAGTATACATGCAGAACTTTTCAACCTTTTGAATTTCAAGAATACCACCTCGTATTTATGGTTAAATGATAAAACGGCCCATCAATATGCTGTGCCAAACTATCTCACTTCAAGGATGTTTAACTTCAGAATGATCGCAAAATTAAAAAGCAGGTAATTCATTTGTCATCTAATCTCCAAAAGCTTTAAAAACCTATTAGGTGTCAAATTATTCTGTTATTTTTGAGGAATAAATTTAGAATATGACACATAATTTTGGTGCAGGTCCCTGCGTTTTACCACAAGAAGTTTTCAAGCAAGCCTCACAGGCTGTTCTTGAATTTAATAGTACAGGTTTATCTATTCTTGAGATTTCACATCGTACGCCTGAATTTGAGGCTGTAGTTGATGAAACAATACTTTTGGTTAAGGAATTATTAAATGTTCCTGAAGGATATTCCGTTATTTTATTACAGGGAGGAGCAAGTTTGCAGTTTTCTATGGCTCCAATGAATTTATTAGCAGAAGGACAGACAGCCGCTTATTTAAATACAGGAATTTGGGCAACTAAAGCTTTGAAAGAGGCTAAACTATTTGGAAATGTAAATGTTGTGGCCTCATCAAAGGATGATAATTTTACATTTATTCCTAAAGATTTTGAAATACCTGCAGATTCTGCATACTTCCATTATACTTCTAATAATACCATTTACGGTACTGAATTATTGACTGTTCCTTCAACTTCAGTCCCTGTTGTTTGTGATATGTCTTCTGATATATTCAGTAGGGTTATTGATATTTCCCAATTTGGTTTGATATACGCCGGAGCTCAAAAAAATATGGGTCCAGCAGGATTAACTCTTGTGATTGTAAAAGATGATATTTTAGGAAAGGTTGATCGTAAAATCCCTTCAATGCTAGATTATCGCGTTCAAATTGATGGTGGATCTATGTATAACACACCTCCTGTATTTTCCATTTTTGTTTCTATGTTAAATCTTCGCTGGTTAAAATCTAAAGGAGGTGTTTCCGAAATTGAAAAAGAAAACATCTCTAAATCTGAGGCGCTTTACAAGGAAATTGATCGTAATCCTTTATTTAAGGGTACTTGTAACCTAGAAGACCGCTCCAGAATGAATGTTTGTTTTGTTATGGAGAATCCCGAACTAGAGAAACCATTTTTGAAGTTTGCTGAAGATCGAGATATTATTGGAATAAAAGGCCATAGAAATGTTGGTGGTTTTCGGGCATCCATATATAATGCATTGTCAATAACCAGCGTACATGTTTTAATTGACGCAATGCAAGAATTCGCAGAAAAGTATCGTTAAAAATTGATAGATATTATGCTGTTGGACAGTATAATATATTCAGTTTATATTAAAAAATAATAATTACAGCATCAATAAATTCAATAATTTATGTTTCGTATACTCGCCAATGATGGCATTGATCCAATCGGTAAAGATTTATTAGAGAAAGCAGGTTTTCAGGTTGATACCAATCATATCCCTCAGGCAGAA
>CAIJME010000413.1 GCA_903821625.1 uncultured Sphingobacteriales bacterium
ACAGACTAATCCTGAACAATGTCTTATTTCCCGCAGCAAAAAAGAAAAAACAGAAAACCTAATTTTCAGAAAATAGAACCAAGAGCAAAGAGTAAAAAACCAGGAACCAAGAACCAAGAATCAAGAGCGAAGACTGTTTAGTGCTAATTGAGATTTACTGCTTTATTTCAGACCTCTGACTTCATACCTCATACTTCAGATCTCAGACCTCTTAAAAGCCAAAAGCAGAAAGTCAAAAGCTAAAAGCAAATTTTGCAATCTCAGACCTCATACTCCATACTTCAGACCTCCGACCTCTTAAAAGCCAAAAGCAGAAAGTCAAAAGCTAAAAGCAAATTGTGCAATCTCAGACCTCAGACTTCATACCTCATACTTCAGACCTCAGACTTCCAACCTCAGACCTCATACCTCCAACCTCAGTTATAAAACTTCCAGCTTACCCCAAATTTTAACAATTTATCCTGCATAGGATACCCTCTTACCGTATAATACCCGTTTGAAAGCATACCTTGATTGATATAATCGTACTTTATGAACAGATTGGAGCGTTTTAGAGTTGCTCTAACAAATACATCAATTACAGGATAGGTAGAATATTCCAATGAAGCATGATCATTATAAAACTGGCCTACATTGATCGCATAGGCAGGTGCTTTAAAAGGTGTATTAAATCGCGTATCAAAACCTATGTTTGTTGTCAACACCTTGAAAAACTTAGTGGCATAAAAAAAGCTAGTGTAAGAATAGATCTCTGGAGTTCTTAAAATATCCTGAAAGTCAGTTTTTTGGTAGACAATATAATTGTTAAGATTAAACCTACCCATCTTGAAATCTTTAGATAGGGTGATTTTAATCAAGTTGATATTGGTTCCAGTCTGCTCAGGCATAATCTGCTTTGCACTGGAGGTTTCCTTGAAATACAAATAATTATTAAGTAGAAAATATTCGGCTTTTGCAGCTAGCTTATACTTTAGGTTTTCGTATAAAAAGGAAAGGTTACTCACCTTTGTCCTATCAAAATTCTTGTCCCAGCTATGGTATTGATAGTTTACACGTTCATACATCTGTTCAGGTGACTTATTCTGAACATAGGCGCCAAGTATTATTCTCCCAACAGATTTACTCAACAAAAAATTAGTATTGGCTTCGTACATAAAATCTCCGGCATGCTTTCCCTGTGCAACCTGGTTCAAGTCTGCTTCGATACTTACCTTATCGCTGAACCTATATGCGAGTCCTGCCTTTAAGCTGGTGTTTGAAAAATTTGATCGGTAATCAAGCTGTTCATATTGATAAATATCATTTTGGAGTCCCAGATCAAGTTTCAACTCATTTTTTATAAAGCTTAAGGCCTTGCCCCTCAAGTAAAAACTATAATTGAATTCATTTCTAAGATTCGAAATTTTTGTAGAGTCATTGGTTTCAGTAAATGATTGGGAAGGAAGGATTGGAAAAGCACCGAACACATCGTCCTCATTACGATAAAACTTATAGCGATCTTTGGTATAGGTTAATGCATGCGAAAAACGCTGGGTGGGCAATATTTTTTGAGCAGCTTCCGTATCAGGAAGACTATCAATCCTACCGATATAATAAAGTTGTTTAAAGAAGAACTGCGTTTGACGCCAGGTCTGCATAGGACGATCTTTACTTTTAGCCTTTAACCGAACAGGAATAGCTATTTTATCAATAGGATCACTCTTGAAAATAGTATCATTAGTTGTGGAGCCATTTTCTCCAGCCTTTATGGTATTAAAGATCACATCCCCAACAATATTATAGCGTTTATTTGGCGATTCATACCAGGCAAACAAAGCTGCATTCAAATGATCAGCTTTTTGGTTAACATAAAATCCTTCTGCACTTAAGCGATTATACATGGCACCCACATTCAGATTGGGCTTAACATTTTGAGAATGAATCACTTTGAAGGTTTGCTCCTGAGTACGGCCATTAACATAATAAAGCTCGGTATAGGGTGTTCTGGCCCTAAAAAATTTCATAGAGTCTTGGGTCAAGCGATAGGCATCCAGCGAATGAAAACCGGCATCAAATCCAATGGTCTTAGTAGGATTAAAAAGTAGCTCTCTGTACGCCAAACCTGCACTTCCCAATCCAATAGTTGGTTTATCAAATCTGTAAATAGGGCTATAATTCTGAAAATTAGAAACTGTAGTATCTATAGGACGAGTTTGAGTTCCATCCTTTAAAATTTTTAGATTAGTATACCGGATGTATTTAGAAGTATAGATGATTGAATCTTCTTTCATCTCCTGCCCAGTACCCTGCGTATCCGCACTCGAGCCTCCACGCGAACTTCTACCTGCACCGCCTCCAACACCTTCTGCCCTAATTGTTCTTTGGGCAAAGGCATCAGTGCTGAAAATGAACAGCAATAAAATAGAACTAAATACTAAGCGTTTGATCATTAATTTCCAAAATAAGATCTTTTAAAATCTTTGTCATTTTAGGTTCTGCCTCTTCAGCTGTTTTAATTATTTCTTCAAGTGACACTGCCTTAAGCGTATCCGGAAAACCTTCGTCTGTCAAAACCGAAATTGCAAAAACAGGTAATGACATGTGATTAGCTACAATAACTTCTGGCACCGTACTCATTCCCACAGCATCAGCACCAATATTACGTAAAAATCGGTATTCAGCCCGAGTTTCAAGGTTAGGGCCATTCACAGACACATAAACTCCGGTATGGCAACTAATATTATTTCTCTTTGCTATGGCCATCCCCCTGTTAATTAACTCCCTGTTATAGGGTTCACTCATGTCAGGAAATCGAGGGCCAAGCTCTTCAGCATTATGCCCTCGTAAAGGATTGTCTGTTTGCATATTGATATGATCATCTATGATCATCAATTCCCCTTTTTTAAATGCAGGATTTAAGGCCCCACTTGCATTGGAAACGAATAATTTCTGAATTCCAAGCATTTTCATTACGCGCACGGGGAAGGTAATTTGCTTCATATCATAACCTTCATAATAATGCAGGCGACCTTGCATAGCCACTACTCTTTTGCCACTAAGAATTCCAAATATTAATTTTCCGGAATGAAATTCTACCGTAGATATTGGAAAATTCGGAATATTGGAATACATCAAACTATAATGCACCTCAATATCATCAACTAATTTGCCTAAACCTGTACCTAAAATAATTCCAATTTCGGGCTCAAAGTTGCCAATCTTAGCTTTGATATAGTCTTTTGCCAGGTGTAGGTTTTGATGCATATTCTATAATTATATTATTAAAGGATGTTTTTTCCGGTTCATTGAAATACGTTTCAATGGGAAGATAAAAAATAGGAATTCCTTTCAATTGTTTTTTAAATTCATCTGTAAGTAATCTTAAAGAGTCTTTTTCGGTGGTAATAACCACATTGTCACCGGGTTCAAGCCTGTTAAATGCCCGTACAAGTTTAGCGATATTTTTGTCGGTAAAATGATGATGATCGGGATATTCATGGTGGATTACTTCAGCATTATAACTAGTTAGCTCTTTAAATAATGGAACAGGATTTCCAATTCCTGAAAGAAGGATAATATTTTTAGTGTTGCTCAAAGAAATCATTGGTCTTGAAGGCAGGTCATCATATAGAGATTGTAAGGTTCCGTATTTCAAAAACGAAAAAAACAGATGCTGGTCTGACCTCAGTTTTAACTTTTTAGCAATTGCTTGTTTTCTTGATGGGTCAATATCAAGCGGACATTTTGTTACAACAATTACAGTAGCCCTTTTCTTTGCTGACATCGGTTCTCTTAGATTACCCGCAGGCAGTAATAATTGAGTAGTCAAGAAAGATGAATATTCAAAAAGTAAAACACTTAAACTGGGTGATACCGCCCGATGCTGAAAAGCATCATCCAAAATGATCACATCATTTTCATTGGATACGCACTGAATAGCTTCAGCCCTGTCTTCACAAACTGCCACTGTTATACCTTCAAATTTTCGTTTGATCTGAAGGGGTTCATCTCCAGTATCTTCAAAAGAATTTTCCGGCTCCACAAAAAATAATCCTTGAGTCTTTCTGCCATAACCACGACTAATCGCTGCCAGTGTAAAATCGCTCTTCAATAAGCGGATAAGATACTCAGTCATAGGACTTTTTCCTGCTCCTCCAACCGCCAAATTACCTACACAGATGACGGGTAGTTGAAATTTTACAGAATTTAAAATACCATAATCATACGCCTTATTTCGAAATAAAACTCCAATCCCATAGAGAATTGAAAAGGGAAATAAGAGCAAACGCAGAAATTTCATAAATTATGATTTCAACAAAAATACAAATTTGATTTCACGCTTATATTTATTGATGTTTGAATAATTGAATTAATCATTATGATAAGAAAATCGATTTTACTTTTTGTTACAGTTTTATTTCTAGTTAATACTGCTGGCTCTCAAACCAGAACAGACAAAAGATTAACACATGAATTGCAATTGCTCGTAAAAGATTTTAAAGGCGATGCAGGAATCTATGTTCAAAATCTAAGAACCGGAAAAGTTGCATCCATCAACGCTGACACCATTTTCCCAACCGCAAGCATGATTAAGGTTCCCATTATGTGCGGGGTATTTGATAAAATTGAAAAGAAAGAATTAAGTTATCATCAGAACCTTACGTATCGCGATAGCTTACTTTATGCCGGCGAAGACATTCTGGGGTCATTTAAAGATGGTGAAAAAATACAGCTTAGCAAGGTTCAAATGCTTAGTATTACCACAAGTGATAATACTGCCAGTTTATGGCTTCAAAAGCTAGCTGGATCAGAAAATATCAATCAATGGCTATCAGAAAATGGTTTTGAACATACCCGTCTGAATTCGAGAACAGCTGGCCGGCAAGCATACCAGAAGCTTTATGGCTGGGGGCAAACTACCCCCAAAGAAATGGCTTTACTCGTAAAAAAAATCAGAGATGGGCAGGCAGTAAGCCCAGCAGCAAGCGAACGCATGTATCGCAATATGGTGCGAATTTATTGGGACGCTGAAGCTCTTTCAGAAATACCACCCCATATCCAAGCCGCATCAAAGCAGGGCGCAGTAAACCGTTCCAGATCAGAGGTGGTGCTAGTTAATGCCCCACATGGTGATTATGTATTCTGTATTGCTACCAAAAATCAGAAAGATGAAAGCTGGACCTCAGATAATGAAGGTTATCGTCTCATCAGGAATCTTTCCAAATTGCTATGGAACTATTATGAGCCTAAATCTACCTGGAAGCCAGCATTGGGGTTGGAGAGGTATGCAGACTGAGGGCCCTGGATAAAAATATTGGGTTAATTCCCCATTACTTAACCCCCAATAATCACCTTGATAGCTTTCTCTCTGGCTGCATTTCCAAAGACCTCATAAGCTTCCATAATCTGATTAAATTTAAATCGATGGGTAATTAATTTTTCTGGCTGAATACCATTGCTTTGGACTGTTTTTAACAACATAGGGGTGGTATTCGTGTTAACAAGGCCAGTTGTGATGGTAATATTTTGTATCCATAGTTTTTGAAGCTGCAAATCAACACTTTTTCCATGTACGCCTATGTTGGCGATATGCCCACCTGGGCGAATAATTTCCTGGCAAATATCAAACGTTTTTGGTATGCCAACTGCTTCAATGGCAACGTCTACACCGTCTTTAGTTTCTTCTGCAATTATTTTAGCGACATCATTTTTTGCTGGATTGATCGTATGTGTAGCGCCAAAGGTCTTGGCTACTGACAAACGATTTTCATCCATATCAACCATGATGATTTTTGAAGGAGAATAAAACTGAGCGGTAAGTAATGCAGACATTCCAATTGGGCCAGCACCAATGATGGCAATGGTATCACCGGGCTTTACTGCGCCATTGATTACACCGATCTCATGGCCTGTAGGTAAAATATCGCTAAGCATAACCATTGCTTCTTCATTAGCGTCGGCAGGAATTTTATAAAGACTATTATCAGCATGAGGAATTCGTACGAAGCCAGCTTGTGTACCATCAATCAAATGACCTAATATCCAACCACCATCTTCGCAATGCGAATACATTTGCCGTTTACAATATTCACATTTACCGCATGAAGTGATACAAGAAATCAAAACATGATCGCCTTTTTTGAAGTTATTCACTGCAGTTCCAATCTCTTCAATAATCCCAACACCCTCATGTCCAAGAATCCTTCCTTTGGTTACAGCAGGAACATCGCCCTTCAAAATATGAAGATCAGTTCCGCAGATGGTCGTCTTTAAAACTTTGACAAGGGCATCAGTTGGAGCCCATACCTTGGGTATTGGAACATCCATCCAGTTCATTTCGCCCGGCCCCTGATAAACAAGCCCTTTCATAATCGCTTTATCTTCAGTTACTTTCACTGCTTCTATTAAATTCATAATCTTGAGATTAAAAGGTGAACAAATTCCATCTTTTCAAAAATCAACAAATTAATCACTTCAGATAATGAGAAGTATCATATTAAAACTTGATTTTAAACACCCTATTATGTTTATTTAAAGCTTTTCTGTTATATCCTAGTGCAATAATCAAACCTTTTTATATTTAAATGGAATCGATCCGCAGATTTCAACCAAAGCCTTATCTTTGAACCAACTAACAACACCAATTATGTTAAAAGGATTTTTCAACGTACCACAACCGGTAAATGAAACGATATTAAATTATGCTCCTGGAAGTAAAGAAAGAACTTTACTGAAAAAAGCACTTGCTGATGCACGTTCCAAAACGATCGATATACCAATGTATATTGATGGCAAAGAAGTAAGAACAGATAAAAAAATCAATATCTACCCGCCGCATGATCATCAGCATTTGCTGGGAACGTATAGCCAGGGAAGTAAACAACATGTTTCTGATGCTATCTCAGCTGCTTTAAAAGCTAAAGAAGCATGGGAAAATTTAGCATGGGAGCAACGCGCAGCTATTTTCTTAAAAGCTGCCGATCTAATTGCCGGGCCATACCGGTATAAACTCAATGCTGCTACGATGCTGGGCCAATCAAAAAATGCATTTCAGGCTGAGATTGATGCCGCCTGTGAGCTAATTGATTTTCTGCGGTTCAATGTAAAATACATGTGCGAAATCTACCAGCAACAACCTCCAGTATCACCTCGGGGAAGTTGGAACAGACTAGAGCAAAGACCACTCGAAGGATTTGTATTTGCCTTAACACCTTTCAACTTCACCGCAATTGCAGGCAATTTGCCTACTTCAGCGGCAATGATGGGCAATGTAGTGGTTTGGAAACCATCAAACACACAGATTTATTCTGCAAATGTCTTGATGGAGATTTTCCGTGAGGCCGGTTTACCAGATGGCGTGATTAACCTGGTATATGTTTCAGGTCCGGATGCTGGCGAGATTATTTTCAACCATCCTGATTTTGCAGGTATTCATTTTACTGGTTCTACCGCAGTATTTCAAGATATCTGGAAGACCATTGGCAACAATATCCATAAATACAAAAGCTATCCGCGCATTGTCGGCGAAACAGGTGGAAAAGATTTTATTTTAGTACATGGCTCTGCAGATGTAGAAGCTTCAAGCACTGCAATTGTTCGTGGAGCATTTGAATATCAGGGTCAAAAGTGTTCTGCCGCATCAAGGGTTTATATCGCTGCATCCGTATGGCCTGCGATCAAAAAATTAGTAGAGCGTGATCTTGCAAGCCTGAAAATGGGTCCTACAGAAGACTTCGGAAATTTTGTTAATGCTGTGATCGATAAAAAATCTTTCGACAAGCTAACAGGGTTTATTGACAGCGCTAAAAATGATAAAAATATTGAAATCATAGCAGGAGGAAACTACGATAAGTCGAAAGGCTATTTTATTGAACCTACGGTGCTCCTTTCAAAAGACCCAAACTATATAACCATGTGCGAAGAATTGTTTGGCCCGGTGCTTACCATTTTTGTTTATGAGGATAAAGACTTTGAAAAAACACTTGAAATTATCGACAAAACTTCAATTTATGCACTTACAGGAGCTGTATTAGCACAAGATCGATATGCTCTGGCCACAGCCACGCATGCCTTAAGAAATGCTGCAGGTAACTTTTACATCAATGATAAATGTACAGGTGCCGTGGTAGGTCAACAACCCTTTGGAGGTGCTAGAGGATCGGGTACAAATGATAAAGCAGGTTCCATGATCAATTTATTGAGATGGGTTTCGCCAAGAACGATCAAAGAAACTTTCGATCCACCTAAAGATTATAGATATCCTTTTTTGGAGAAAGAGTAGGTTGGTTGGTTAGCAGAAAGCTAAAAGCAGAAAGCTAAAAGCTAAAAGCAGAAAGTCAAAAGCAGAAAGCTAAAAGCAGAAAGCTAAAAGCCAAAAGCCAAAAGCTAAAAGCAGAAAGTCAAAAGCAGAAAGTCAAAAGCAGAAAGGAAATCGTGCAATCTCATACTTCAGACTTCATACTTCAGACTTCCTACCTCAGATAACTTATTACTAAAAAGAGCTAAATCTCTCGATTTAGCTCTTTTTGTTTAGCTCACTCTAGACTCATCTAGTTTAAAAACTTCGCCAAGGTTTTCACTTGATTTTGCAGTAACATGCAGGTCCTTCACAAGGCCAGTACTAATATCAATCACCCAACCATGGATCTCAAGGTCTTCTCTTTCACGCCATGCATTTTGCACGATGGTAG
>CAIJME010000414.1 GCA_903821625.1 uncultured Sphingobacteriales bacterium
ATGGAGTTTCTCCGTGTCCGGGACCACCGGCATATAATTCAACCCCATGTTCCCTTTTAATTAACATCCGTTCCAACTGGCCCGTTTGTTTAGAAAGTGAAGCGATGAAGTATTGATTTTCTATTTTTAAGTGATAACCTTCTCCACTTACTTCAAGATCTGAAGTATACTCAGGTAATTCTGCATCTGGATTACCGAAAAACACCAGATAGTTCCGTTTTTCACCTCCCAAATTATCGGCAAGGAACATCAACTTACAAAATCTTTCTGCTCCTCTCCTTACTACTCCATAAACCTGAGAAGTCACTTCTTTAATTTGGCCATCACTAATCTCGGCAACACGAATTTCTCTAGCCAGCGATGTTACCTGATCAGAACGAAAAGCTAATAAAACCTCTACAGGCTCTGCTTTACGCTTAATTCCGGCTTTTTCTTGTAAACCGATTACTTTATAATATTTCCAGCCATTTGCCCAGTTTTTCCAGGCTGCAGGAAGTGTAGCAACAGTACCAAACTGACCCGAACCAACCAAGGGCTTTCCAGGATCCTCTTCTTCTATCTGAGCCTGAATTCCGGTATTTCTAATAGAATCACTCAATGAGCGAACCATTCTGAAATCTTTTTCAGCCCATGCTTTCTCGATTAATTTAATTTTAGTCTCAAAACTATCAGACTGCTGTTTGAAAAGCTCAGTTTCAGTAGTTATAACCTCCTTTACAAATTCCTCAACAAAATTATTTTCAGCGCCTCTCGCAACAAATGGTAAACTCAGGCCTGCCATGCCCAATAAACTCATGCCTAGAAATTTTCTACGTTTTAAGTGTTCATTGACAGACTTAATATTGTCATCAAATAGCTGCTCTTGATTAGCAGTATTTTCAATTTCTTTAAATCCTTCAAAAAGTTCATGATTTAATAAATCCGGGGTATTTACATTAGATTTTATCATTTGATAAAAGATGATTTAATTAAAATATAGTTCAATTTAAAAATAGAAGCGCTATTAAACGAACGATAGAACAAAATCAATCGGTTTTAAATCTGGAAACAGCTAAGCAAAAAACAACAACAAATACAATTGATAGATAAATTAGGGCATACCTGCTTACGCAGATATGCCCAGGGTATTATGATGATCCAACTACAGATATAAGCAAGCTATTAAAAGGCTGCCTATTTTGATTTTGATTTATCCCACCACAAACGGGTAGCTACATTATCGGGACCACCACCCAACAATGGAACTGCTGCTTTTACTGCAACACCATTAGCAATGATTTCCCTGTCGAGGAAGGAAATTCTACGGATCATCTTATCCGGTGTTATATCAGGATTTTGAGAATTTAACAAAGGATAAAATTTAGGATATCCTGACCTTCTGATACTAGCCCATGCCTCATGGCCTTCAGGGAAAAGAGCAATCCATTTCTGAGTTCCGATTTGTTCGCGCTGTCTTTCTGTGTCACTTTCCCACTTTACCGGGATATCGGTCAAAGGAGGAATAGGGAACAGATTATTAGGTGCGATAGGTAGACTTGTACCATTAACATAGGTAGAAATAACTGCCGCACTGGTAATACCATGCTCACGCAATGAAGTTTCTATCCCCATCTCATAAAGTTCTTTGGCGGTACCACCCATATTCCAGCCATTCAATGCTCCTTCGGACCTAAGAAAATAAGCCTCAGAGGCATAAAAAACAACCTGAGGAGTTGTAGTCATCGTGGCAGCAGCATACTTTGGACCAACTGCTGAATTATTGTTAATACTATTTTCAGGCAAATTTTGTTGAGCAACGGTCATACCGTTTCTTACACCACGGAACTTACCATCGCTAAGTGCAGGGCTCCAAAATATAGGAAGCCTTGGGTCATTATAGCCTACTAATAAACTTTCCATAGTGGTACTCATCCGGGAGCCATTTCTACTCATAAAATTGTTCAGTCCATTGTTAAAATCTGCATTAGTTGCAAAATGGGCCCCATCTGAAGCCTGTGTCATCACCCCGCCAGCAAATGCTTTCTCTGCTTCCACTTTAGCTTTAGCTGGTTCTACATCCGAAATTCTCAATGCCAAACGCAGACGCAATGTATTTCCAAACTTTAACCATTTAGCATTATCTCCATTATAGATCCGATCTGCTGTAGCAAATGAAGGTTTAGTTAAATTATTTTTGAGATCTGTAGTTGCTTCATCCAGTTCTTTGAAGAAATCAAAATAAATACTCTTTTGATCATCATAACTCACAACTGTAGTATCCTTGCCGATTTTAGAATATGGAATTGGACCCCACTCGTCAGTCACACGCATAAAACAGAAAACTTTCCACATTCTGGCAATTGCATTCATGCTAGGTTCTTTTCCACCTTTTGTGGCTGCAATGATATTTACTAATTTAGGCATTGCATTCACATAGGTTCCAGGCCATATGTCTTGCCATCTTTGCACAATAACATATCTATGAGACTCCTGATTAATGTTTGTACCGGCAAAATGTTGAGAGTATACTCCAGGAAACAAGAGCATACTCGTTTCGTTATAACCTATTCCACCTCCGGCAACTAATGCACCCGGAAATAAACTACGCAAATCTGGGGCAGTGAGTTCCTTTAAACCATCCGGTCTTTTATTTATTTCTTCAAAATTTTTAGTACAGGCAGTCAATATTACAATTGGTGCTAAAAATAGCATCAGTCTGAAGGCCCATTTTCTATATAATGATTTTTGAGTTTTCATTGTATTCAATTTAATATTAATAATAATATTTAATTCCAATAGCCAATTAGCTATTAGAATGATGCATTCAAGCTAAGACCAATATTACGGGTTGTAGGTAAAGAAGAGTATTCCATACCACCTCTATTAGTTACTGCAGTAGCAATCTCAGGATCGTAAGGCGCATATTTCTTTAAGAAAAGAAGATTCCTTCCAACCAATGATAATCTAGCATTCTTAATAAATCCTGTTTTTTGAACAAGCTGATTTGGAATTCTATAGCCAAGTACAACCTCTCTAAGCCTAAGATTAGTCGCAGAAAAAGCATAAAAATCCTTTACAGGTGTTCTGTTACCTAATGACTGCCAATATCTTTCTGCAGTAATTGATGTTGTGTTTTTTACACCGGCTGTAGTATAACCATCCACAACAATCCCAGTTTCTCTATATTGAAGAGAATTTTTCGAGTTACCACTCACATCCATTGCAGCCAAAGTACCGGCTACAACTGTACCGCCATTTCTGTAATCTAATAAGAAACTGAGGTTAAGATTTTTAAAAGTGAATGAATTGTTTACACCAAGCTGATAATTAGGATTATAATTCCCTGCATAAGCTGTTTTCCCGGTAAGAATTGGAACACCAGCAGGACTAACTAACCTTCTTCCTTGTGCATCTTTACTCCATTCGGCCATGTACATTTCTCCAAAGGACTTGCCTTCTTCAACAGTTTCAAGAACCTGTCTGTCATCACCTAAAACAGCTGTTTTTAACCTTGGTGATAACTCAACAATTTTATTCACATTTTTAGAGAAGTTAGCCATTATGTTCCAAGAAAAATCCTTAGTTCTAACTGGCGCACCACTTAACATAACTTCTACTCCAGTATTCCGAATCAATCCGGCATTGATATACTGAGAACTAAAAAGTGTAGCATTAGGAACTGCCAGGGCAATCAACTGGTTTCTAGTTTCTGATTTATAATAGGTGACATCAAGGCCTACTCGGTTGGTGAAAAATCGCCAGTCTAACCCTGCTTCAAATGAAGTAGTTATTTCCGGTTGATAATTCCCGAGTGATCTAACACTAGGAGTATTTATGGCACCACCAGCCCCTACCGAAAAATAATTATCAGTCAAATATTGCTGTCCGCCAAAACCTGCTTTCGCGTAGGTAGTCCTGAGCTTACCATAAGAAATCCAGCTAGGCATATCGAGCATATCTGTTATTATGGCTGTCAATCCTACAGATGGATAGAAATAAGACTGATTCGCCTTAGGTAAGGCAGAAGACCAATCATTTCTGGCAGTAATATCCAGATAAAGATAATCTTTAAATGACAGGGTCGAAGTACCATACACAGACTGCACTTGTGGGGTTTGGCCAATAACGTTTGAAGTTCTTGGATTTTTTGCATTAGACATAAAGAAGTAATCCAGTTTGTTCAGACCATTTGCAAGAGTGTTAATTGATTCATATTTGGTTTCCTGAATTGAACCTCCAAGATATCCGGTTAAATTAAAATCCTTTGTAATGTCTCTTTTAAAGGAGAGTAATGCATCCACATTGGTAAACCTTCTGTTTCCGTTATAAAGTTCATAATAGCTCCCATTTCCCGAAAGTTCATAGGAATCATTATACTGTATATTCTCAGTATTTTCGTCAGTTCTATCCATACTCCCTCTTACTTGGAGATCTAGCCAGTCTGTGAATTTATATTTTGCTTGTAACAGTCCAATCATGCGGCGCTTTTGTTCAAAGAACACCTGCCTGTTCATCTTCCAGTATGGGTTCGACAAGTAAATAGAGCCTGGAAGCCAATAGCTTTGTCTAAGGTTACCCAAAGCATCAGTATATTCGTAATTCTGCATTTCACTCAGTGGAATGGAAGCCGGAGCATGATATATACTACCAGTTGCATCATTTCTTTCGCCAGTAAACGGTTTATTATCGACATCTTCAACGATATAGCTAAGCTTTGTGAAG
>CAIJME010000415.1 GCA_903821625.1 uncultured Sphingobacteriales bacterium
ATCCTGGAATTCAGGCTTTTTACTGGAAACTGCGTAAGGGGATGTTCCCTGCCGTTGGCGCGGTAAGGGCAAGCGGAACAACCGTTGTACTGGAAGATATTGCCTTCCCTGTTGCTCAGTTAGGTGATGCTATTCTTGACCTTCATGTACTTTTTGCAAAATATAAGTATGATAATGCCATTATTTTTGGACATGCCAAAGATGGAAATATCCATTTTGTAGTTACGCAGTCATTTAATTCGGCTGATGAAGTTGACCGTTACGACCGCTTTTTGAGAGAAGTTGTAGCGCTGGTTGTGAATAAATATGACGGTACGCTGAAGGCAGAGCATGGCACTGGCAGGAATATGGCACCTTTTGTGGAAACAGAATGGGGTACAGAAGCCTATCAGATCATGAAAAGCCTGAAAAAGGTTATTGACCCTGAAAATCTTTTGAATCCAGGTGTGATCATCAATGAGCATAAAAATGCACACCTACAGGACCTTAAATCTTTGCCCGTTGTGGAGCAAGAAGTGGATAAATGTATTGAATGTGGCTATTGTGAACATAAGTGCCCAAGCAGAAATATAACTCTTACTCCGCGTCAACGAATTGTTGTAAGGCGTGAATTGGCACTTTTAGAGGCAGATGGAAAATTTGAACTTCATGCAGAATTGGTGAAGCAATATCAATATGATGGATTAGATACCTGTGCCGTTGATGGATTATGTGCCACAAGTTGCCCGGTTGATATCAATACAGGCGATCTGGTTAAACGATTACGTAGAGAAAGCCATTCTCCATTCTCCAATAAAGTGGCTTTGTTCGTTTCAAAGAACTTCCGTCTAGTTACCTTATTGGTGAATTTTGCACTCGAAGCTGGTACACTAGTAAATTCGGTATTCGGTAAAAATGCCATGCTGGGATTGACTAGGGCATTTAAAAAATTAATTCCTGAATTTCCATTATGGAGTAATCAGCTCATTACCAGCGGAGCTATTTCGGGTAAATACGTTAAAGAAATTGCTCTTGAAACTAAAACTGGGCCGGCAGTTGTTTATTTTCCAACCTGTATCTCAAGGGTAATGGGTGGTGCCCCTAATAAAAAAAGTATTCCAGATTCCTTCCTGAGTGTTTCAGAAAAATCAGGTATTCAGGTAATTATTCCCGCTGGTATTGAGGCGCTTTGCTGCGGACAGCTATTCTCTTCAAAGGGATACAATATGGCTTATGCCGATAAGTGTAATGAAACTATTGAACAACTCTGGGCGGTAACCAAAGAGGGAATCCTGCCCGTAATTCTGGATGTTACCTCTTGTTCGCATACCCTGCAGCAATGCCGTCCGGTTCTGAATGATCTGAATAAGCAACGGTTTGATCGCCTGAGTATTTTGGATAGCATTGATTACCTACATGATTATGTTATTCCGGCTTGTGGGCCTGTACAAGCAAAAGGCACAGTGGTATTGCACCCTGTTTGTTCATTGCAGAAAATGGGTCTTGAGCGAAAATTTGTTTCTGTTGCCTCACATTTTAGTGAAAAAGCAGAGGTGCCCATTCATTCCGGATGTTGCGGAATGGCAGGAGATAGAGGTTTTATCTTTCCTGAGCTAACGGATTCTGCGACTGCTCCAGAAGCCAATGAGGTTAAGAAAAATTCCTATGAAGGTTATTATTCTTCCGGGAAAACTTGTGAGATTTCCATGTCTGATGCAGTAGGAAAGAATTATGAATCAATTCTTTATCTTGCCGATGAATGTTTAAAAGATAGACCACTCGATTAATCCAATTAAATGAAAGGTAAAGTTGCTCTGATTACAGGAAGTACTAGTGGAATTGGGCTAGGAATTGCCAGGGCATTTGCAAATGCAGGCTTTAACCTTGTTATTCATGGACTTGAATCAGGTGGTGCCGAAATTGCCCAGAATATTGCTATTGAATATAATGTTGAAACCTTTTATTCTTCAGCTAATCTTCTAAACTTCTCCGAAATTGAAGGGATGGTTGCAGATGCCCTTACTAAATTTGGAGCTATTGATGTACTGATCAATAATGCTGGAATTCAGTATGTATCAGCCATTGAAAATTTTCCACTTTCTAAATGGAATGATATTATCAGCATAAATTTAACGGCTTCTTTCTGTACTTCTAAGTCTGTATGGCAAGGTATGAAGCAAAATAAATGGGGTAGAATCATTAATATTTCTTCGGCCCACGGATTAGTAGGATCTGAATTTAAGTCAGCTTATGTTGCCTCAAAACATGGCTTAATTGGCTTAACTAAGGTCTTAGCTCTTGAAGGCGCTGATTTTGGAATTACAGCGAATGCTATTTGTCCTGGTTTTGTGCAAACTCCCCTCGTTGATAAGCAGATCGCTGATCTTTCCAAACAGCAGAATGTTTCAGAAACAGAAATAATTCAGAAACATATTTTGAAAAAACACGCGGTTAAAGAGTTTGTAAGCATCGATGCAATTGCAGCACTTTGCTTATTTTTAGCTTCAGAAAATGCTGCTATGATTACAGGGACTTCAATGCCTGTAGATGGGGGCTGGACTGCGAGTTAGTTCTTGCCGGATCAAGCCCCCCGGCATGACTACGGATTAAGTCATTGCAGAACCTTCCATAGCAGCAGGCGCAGCGGTAGCGTTTATTCGCTGTTGTTTATTGTTTTTTAAAGGTGCTCATGGTCTCGTCGTACCGCCTCGGCATGGTTCTTTTTTGCCCGTCCGAACGGATTCATCCGGGCGGGCTACAGGAAAAGAACTAAGCCCCCGCGGCTATGAGCGGGAAAAACATCAAAATAACTAGAATTTACGTGGCATACACTGCACGCGAACTTGATCCGTAACGTATTACCTCAGCCTAGCGGATGATTTGATCAATTTCTCATCTTTTCTGATTCCTCTCAAAGCAAGAATGACAAAAAATACACTCAGGGAGGGTAGAATTACTCCCAGTCCATAATTTTCTGTTTGCAGGTTAATTGTACCCAGGGCTTGTTTAGCAACTTGAACCAGCCAGAAACTAAAACCCAGAATTGCAACAATGCTCAGATAGCACATTTTAATCTGTTGATTCCGGTTTTTAAACATAAAAATGGTAATAAATGGAATTAAGCCCAGAATTACTGTCGCGATGGTTAGGCTTAGAAAGGCTTCCGTTTGCACGATTTGTCCGCCAACACTTTCCTGAATGCCAGTAATTTTTAAAGCCCGTGAAGAACCATCGGGATTGTAAACCTGTAGATATGGGAATAAAAATAAACTGAAAATAGCTGCGGTTGCAAAAAATAGCCAGATGGTTTGTACTCGTTGAAGCATGATGACATTGTTTCATGCAAATATATATTTTTTTATGCATCCTTAAAGTTTACACATGATTTACAGCCATCTCAATTGATTAGATTTAGGATAAAAATATCGTCTTCCTCGCCACAATTTGCCTTTTCCGCATTACCTTTACAGCTTGGACACGGTACAAAGATATTTTATAGAAATTGCGTATAATGGAACAGCTTATCATGGCTGGCAGATCCAGAAGAATGCGCTTTCTGTTCAGGAATTAATCAATAAGGTGCTTTCTACACTTTGCAGGCAGAATATTGAAACCCTGGGATGCGGCCGTACAGATACGGGTGTTCATGCAAGGCAGCTATTTGCCCATGTGGATATTCCTGCTGACATTGATGTGCTCAACCTGCAGTTCCTGCTAAGTATAAACTCCATGCTACCTTTTGATATTGTGGTCAAGCGTTTTATAAAAGTTGCTCCAGATGCACATGCCCGTTTTGATGCTAGCCTTCGTTCTTATGAATATCATATTCATTTCTCAAAAGATCCATTTCTTCATAATTTGTCGTGGCTATTACGTGATAAACCAGACCTAGCACTCATGAACCAAGCAGCAGCTATTTTAATGGAATATAAAGATTTTAGTTGTTTCAGTAAATCAAATACCAAAACACTGACCAATAATTGCCTGATTCAAAGAGCAGAGTGGGTAAAAACCGAAAATGGCATTGTATTTCATATTTCAGCTGATCGTTTTTTAAGAAATATGGTTCGTGCAATTGTAGGAACCCTTATCAGAGTGGGAAAAAAGGAGATGGAAGTGGAGGATATCAGAAAGGTAATCGACAGTAAAAACAGATCGGTAGCCGGTGAGTCTGTTGCTGCATGCGGGCTATATCTAACAGAAGTAATTTATCCCTATTTAACGCTTGAAAAATAAATTCACAATAAAATAAATCGCTTAAGAACAACAGGATTTGAATCAATTTCTTTTAAACTAAATGGCAAAAGTAAGTGGCAATGCAGTTGATGTAAACCTCCTGAAAAGGGTTTTTCGGTATGCTTATCCATACCAAAGCATTTTTGCATGGTCAATTTTTTTGACCATCCTTCTGGCTATTCTTGCGCCACTTCGGCCATGGCTCATTCAGTACACCTTGGATAAATATATTATTCTGAATGATAGCAGCGGATTACTTAATATGAGCCTATTAATGGTTGGATTATTGCTGCTGCAAACTGGCGTTCAGTATTATCATACTTTTTTTACCAATGTTCTTGGTCAGTCGGTGATCAAAGACCTACGCGTCAATGTTTTTAATCATATCAGTAGCCTTAAACTTAAATATTTTGACCGCACACCTATTGGGCAGCTGATTACGCGAACGGTTTCCGATTTGGAAACAATCGCAGATATATTTTCTGAAGGTTTGATTGTTATTGTCGGTGATGTTTTACAGGTAGTTGCAATTATTGCCGTCATGCTTTATACCGATTGGGAACTTACCCTCGTTGTTTTAATTCCGATGCCCTTTTTAATAATTGCATCCTACGTATTTAAAGAAGCAATCAAATCTGCCTTTCAAGAGGTACGAACTCAAATATCAAATTTGAACACCTTTTTACAAGAGCATATTTCAGGAATCCGAATCATCCAATATTTTGCAAGGGAAGATCAGGAGATGCAGAAGTTTAGACAGATCAATGCCAAACATCGCGATGCTCATATCCGGTCAAACTGGTATTATTCAATCTTCTTTCCTGTAGTTGAAATTATCTCAGCAATCTCAATTGGCTTGCTGGTATGGTATGGCTCAAGATCCATTCTTTCTGATCAAATTTCTCCAGGTGTGGTGGTTTCGTTTATTATGTATATCAATATGTTATTCAGGCCTATCCGTGAACTTGCAGATAAGTTCAATACCCTGCAAATGGGTATGGTTGGTGCAGAGCGGATCTTTAATGTGCTGGATACCGACGAAGCAACTGAAGATAAGGGAAGGCATAAACCATCTCATTTGAACGGAGATATACAATTTAAGAATGTGTGGTTCGCTTATACTGATGAAAATTGGGTATTGAAGGATATTTCCTTTCACGTTAAACCCGGCGAGACCTTGGCATTGGTTGGAGCAACAGGTGCTGGTAAGTCTTCTACTATTAATATTTTAAACCGTTTTTATGAAGTAAATAAGGGCAGTGTATTGGTCGACGGAATTGATATTCGGGAGTATGAACTTAATTATCTCCGTTCAAATATTGCCACCGTCTTGCAGGATGTTTTTCTTTTTTCGGATTCCATTGCCAATAATATCAATCTGAATAACCAGAAAATCAGCAGAGATGCACTTATCAAAGCAGCTCAGGATGTGGGTGCATTAGAATTTATCAATCGACTACCCGGTGGTTTCGATTATGATGTGATGGAAAGGGGTGCTACATTGTCAGCAGGTCAGGCTCAGCTCATTTCCTTTATCCGCGCCCTGGTTTACAATCCACAGATTTTGGTTTTGGATGAAGCTACTGCCTCGGTTGATACTGAAACCGAGGAACTTATACAGAATGCTATCAATAAACTGATGGAGGGTCGAACTTCAATCGTTATTGCCCATCGTTTATCAACCATTCAAAATGCCAACCGCATCATTGTACTAGATCAGGGTGAGATCAAAGAAATGGGTACGCATCAGCAGCTTTTAAAGCTCAATGGTTTTTATAAGCGCCTGTATGATCTACAGTTTAACTCCGAAGGAATTGCCAAAGGATAAATTATCCTGAAAATAAATTACCTTAGAACTTTAAGTTTATTTTCCTTGTTATGAAGAGAGTTGTATCACACCTAACCTTTCAGGTTTTAGTTGCCATCGTTTTAGGAGTGCTGGTTGGTATTAATTTTCCAGGTTTCGCACCTACGGCCAAACTGATCAGTCAAACTTTCATCAACATGATCAGCATGCTGATTGCGCCGATTATTTTTTTTACCATCGTTTTGGGTATTGCCCAGATGGGTGATATGAAAAAAGTAGGCAGGGTAGGTGGCAAGGCACTTCTTTATTTTGAGCTTATTACTACGGTGGCCATCATCATTGGCTTGTTGGTTGCCAATATCTTTCAACCCGGCAAAGGGGTGCATGTAAGTGCTTCAAGTGCAGATACTTCCAAAATACAAACTTACCAGGACACTGCATCTGGCATGAACTGGCTGGAGTTTTTTGCTCATATCGTTCCGAAGAACATTTTTGAATCTTTTGCCAAGGGAGACATTCTGCAAATCTTGTTTTTTGCTGTTTTGTTTGGATTCGCACTGAGCCGTATGGGCTCTGCCGGAACTTCGCTGATCGGCACCTTTGAAAAATTATCGAAAGTGATCTTTAACATCATGAAGATGATTATGGTGCTTGCTCCATTTGGAGCTTTTGGAGGTATGGCATTTACCATAGGCACCTATGGGCTTGAAACGTTGTATCCATTGGGAAAGCTGATGATCGCCGTGTACATGACCATGATCCTGTTCATTTTCGGAGTGCTGAATCTGATTTGTTATCTGTATAAATTCAGTCTTTGGCAATTATTAAAATATATCAGACAGGAAATTGTGATTGTTGTTGGTACATCTTCATCCGAATCGGTGCTGCCAAGTATAATTCTCAAGCTTGAAAAATTTGGCTGCTCCAAATCTGTCGTAGGACTAGTGGTACCCACTGGATATTCATTTAACCTCGACGGCACTTCCATTTACCTGTCAATGGCGGTGATATTTTTATCCCAGGTTTTCAATATTGACCTGAGTATTGGTCAGCAAATCACCATTATCGGGGTCTTGATGATTACCTCCAAAGGTGCTGCAGGCGTAACTGGAAGTGGTTTTATTGTGTTGGCATCTACATTAACAGCACTAAAAGTGGTTCCGATTGAGAGTATTGCCATTTTATTGGGAGTAGATCGATTCATGTCTGAAGCCAGGGCAATTACCAACCTGATTGGTAATGCAGTGGCTTCTGTTGTTATCGCTAAAAGCGAAAAGGAGTTTGACGAAAAGGCCTATAAACGAGCGATTGACCCAAATGCTCCAGAAGAGGTGATTACGATTTAAAAAGGCTAAAATTCCTTTAATTCTTTTTGACTTTACCTTTTGAGATTCTGAGCGATTCTGTTAGCTTTGCGTTACAAAAAAATATTCAATGAGTGTACTGGTTAATAAAAATTCAAAAGTAATCGTTCAGGGGTTCACAGGTAATGAGGGTACTTATCATGCCTCTCAGATGATCGAGTATGGAACGCAGGTTGTAGGTGGTGTAACTCCGGGTAAAGGCGGGCAAACACATCTTGATCGTCCGGTGTTTAACACGGTAAAAGATGCCGTAGATAAAGCAGGTGCCGATGTATCCATCATATTTGTACCACCGGCTTTTGCTGCTGATGCAATCATGGAAGCTGCTGAAGCAGGAATTAAAGTTATTGTTTGTATCACTGAAGGAATTCCTACAAAGGATATGATTTTAGTAAAAGAATATATTTCAGATAAAGATTGCCGCTTGATCGGTCCGAATTGTCCGGGTATCATCACTGCTGATGAAGCTAAGATTGGTATCATGCCTGGTTTTATTTTCAAAAAAGGTGGAGTAGGTATCGTTTCTAAATCTGGAACCCTTACCTATGAAGCTGTTGATCAGGTGGTGAAAGCGGGCTTAGGTATTACAACTGCTATTGGTATTGGTGGTGACCCAATCATTGGAACACCAACTAAAGAAGCGGTGATGTTATTGATGAACGATCCTGAAACTAAAGGTATTGTCATGATCGGTGAGATTGGTGGCGGAATGGAAGCGGAAGCAGCTTACTGGATTAAAGAGCATGGTACTAAACCTGTTGTTGGATTCATCGCCGGACAAACTGCTCCTCCGGGACGTAGAATGGGTCATGCTGGCGCAATTGTTGGCGGTGCCGATGACACTGCTGCTGCCAAGATGAAAATCATGAGAGAATGCGGTATTCGCGTGGTGGAGTCTCCGGCCGAGATCGGTGCTGCAATGGCTGAAGAACTTGCAAAACTATAATTAGCTTCAAGCTAAGAAATTGAAAACCGGCTTCATGTCGGTTTTTTTTATGCCCTTTGAGTTTTGAATTCATTTCAATTTTTGATAAAATAACATTGGAATATACCAAGCTTGTATAGTCTCTCTTGTTTTCGATAAGGAATGACGAATGCCTGTCATACCTATATTTTTTATCCTTTGCCTCTCTGCGAGCTTTCCTGCTTTGGTTTAATAATTTAAAAAAAAAATGGTCTCGCAAAGACGCAAAGACGCGCTTGTATGGCGGGAAAGAAATATCCTAAATAAGTAGTAACTATGAGATTATCTGAATGAAAAAACCACCCCCTACCCCCGCCAGCGGGGGACAGTATGTCGGATAAAAATTATCTGATTAATATTGAAATTTTTAAATAATCACAAATTTCTTTAGCCACCCAGTGTCCACCGCTGGCGGGGAAATTAAAGGGGGTGGTTTTTTTAAAATTTTGGAAAAAGAATAATTGCAAAAGGGCGTAAATACTGAGATCCAGGACTTTCTATTTGCTCTTTTAGCTTAAAATAGCGATATTTGCATTTATTAACCAATACATGAAGCATATGAAAACCCTAATTTTTATAGTCTTCAGCTTTATTTCAGTTGCTACAGCTTCAGCTCAGCAAACAGATATACCGAAGGATACTTTACAGAAAGATAGCATTCAGGCAGACAGCATTC
>CAIJME010000416.1 GCA_903821625.1 uncultured Sphingobacteriales bacterium
AGGGAGTCGAACCCCTAACCTCCTGATCCGTAGTCAGGTGCTCTATCCAATTAAGCTACAGGTGCCTTTTTAACGGACTGCAAAAATATGCTTTCTTTTCAAACTAACATAGTTTTTTTAAAAATTCTCGCAATCCCTTAAAAATCAAGACTCAATGAGCTCTAAATTAGTTTAGTGCTTCGCGAATAGCATTGAAATCAGGAAGGTCGCCTGCTGATTCCAAAACCTCTGCATAAACAACCTGGTGATTTTCATCCAATACAAAAGCAGCTCTTTTAGCAACACCTTTCAGATTAAAAACAAATTCATCATAAAATGCTCCATAAGCTTTAGATGTTTCTTTGTTAAAATCCGATAAAAGTAGGAACTGGTAGCTATTATCTTCCTTAAATTTTGCCAGAGTAAATGGAGAGTCAACAGAAATTGCCAAAACCTCGGCTCCTAAACCGTCATAATATCCAAAAGTA
This sequence comes from uncultured Sphingobacteriales bacterium, assembly GCA_903821625.1. Lineage (GTDB taxonomy): Bacteria > Bacteroidota > Bacteroidia > Sphingobacteriales > Sphingobacteriaceae > Daejeonella. The sequence goes on from CAIJME010000416.1 coordinate 468, forward strand.
TCACGCATCGTACACAACTGTGTGGTGCATACTCCTGTGAAGGCCATTGGAAAGAAATGGATCACAACTTTTTTTCCTGCAAAATCTTTCAATGAAATTTCCTTTAAATCAGAACTGTATAAAGTGAAATCGGGTGCTTGTTGTCCTTTTAATAATGTCATAAAATTTATTTTTTTCTAAGGTAATATTTTTACTGAATCAACATATAATCATTAGCACATCCTTACAATTTAAGGACACAATTTAGGTTTCAAGATAAGGATTTAAGCTGTTTATCCATAATTGCCATCCCTTCCTCAAAAGAATGAGGAGAATAACCCAATTCGAGGATTGCTTTATCCAAAATAAATCCGGTCTTCTTTGGTCTTTTTGCAACTTGATTTAAACTTTCTGCAGATATAGCTTTGATCAATGATTTGTTTAGTCCGTAATGATCAGCTACTCGTTCAACAATCTCCAAAATACTCATCAAATCCTTACCGGAAGCATTAAAGACTCCTGAAGCATTCTTTTTTACTGCAAGCAGGCAGCAGGCAGCAAGGTCTTCTGCCAAAGTTGGCATTCGCCACTGGTCATTTACTACATGGATTGACTCCCCTTTTTCCAATGCCCCTTTTGCCCATAAAACAATATTGCTTCGACTCATATCATTAACAATACCATAAACTATAATTGTCCTTAAAATAGCCCATCGACAGGAAGATTTTTTTAAAATTAGTTCAGATTCAAGCTTTGTTTCACCATAATAACTTAAAGGATTAGGTTCTGCTTCTTCAGTATATGGACCATTTTCACCGTCAAAAATAAAATCTGTAGACAAGTGAATCAATTGAATATCCCTTATTTGACAAACATCAATAAGGTTTTTTACTGACTGTACATTAAGTGCATAGCATTTGGCTCTTTCTGCTTCGCAGGCATCAACATTAGTCATGGCAGCGGTATGAATGATTGAATCTGGTCGATACCTCTCCACTAGTTCATTTAAACGATCCAAGTCAAGAACATCCAGCTCTTCATAGGTATATCCATCTTTTAAATTATGTCTGTTTGGTCCGACAGAAGTAGCAATCAATTCAATTTCGGGGTCTTGTATAGAAAGGTCGGTCACTTTCTGCCCGAGCAATCCGTTGCTACCGGTAACAATAATTTTTTTCATCTTCCAAATAAAACAGATTTTAGCTTAAGAATATAATTTTTAAGGCAAAGACTGTCATTTTATATTAATTCAATGAACCAATTGCAAAAAAATGAAGAACGAATCCAATAACATCGAGTTTCTGAATTCAAATAATTTAAAATGACTTTACTCAATTTAGGACACAAATTATCTATAAATTCCTTATTCCATCCAAAAAATAACTAGCCTTACCTCAAAAAAACGAATTCTTTTAACGGTGGAAAAATATTTTGGGAATATTGATTAAAAAACTTCTATTAAGTATTTGATTTACGGGGATAAAGAGTATTTTTGCAGACCAAAAAAGGCCTTCTAAAATGGGCTCTAATTGTTGATTTAATAAAATTTACAAAATTTATATGCCAAACTCCGGAAAAATTGCACAGATCATCGGACCTGTAGTAGACGTAAGTTTCACTGAAAATGCACACTTGCCAAAAATTTATGATGCATTAGAAATCGTAAAAGATAACGGACAAAAGATAATTCTTGAAGTTCAGCAACATCTTGGAGAAGACCGTATTCGCGCTATCGCGATGGATTCAACAGATGGACTTGTTCGTGGAATGAAGGTAGTAGATACCGGATCTGCTATTAAAATGCCGATTGGAGATAAAATCAAAGGTCGCTTATTCAATGTAGTTGGACAAGCTATTGATGGAATTGACACCATGGATAATTCTGATGGATATCCTATCCACAATACTCCTCCAAAGTTTGATGAGTTAAGTACAGAAACCGAAGTACTTTTCACTGGTATCAAAGTAATTGACCTTTTAGAGCCTTATGCAAAGGGTGGTAAAATTGGATTATTTGGTGGTGCAGGTGTAGGTAAAACTGTATTGATCATGGAATTGGTAAACAATATTGCGAAAGCATACGCAGGTTTATCCGTTTTTGCCGGAGTTGGAGAACGTACACGTGAAGGAAATGACCTTTTACGTGAGTTTATCGAATCAGGCGTTATTAACTATGGTGATGCATTTAAGCATTCCATGGAAGAAGGCGGATGGGATCTGACTTCAGTTGATAAAGAAGCATTAAAAGATTCTAAAGCAACTTTAGTTTTCGGACAAATGAATGAGCCTCCTGGTGCACGTGCACGTGTTGCTCTTTCAGGATTAACAGTTGCTGAATATTTCCGTGATGGAGATGGTGAAGGACAAGGAAAAGATATTCTATTCTTCGTTGATAATATATTCCGTTTCACTCAGGCAGGTTCTGAGGTTTCTGCACTATTAGGTCGTATGCCGTCTGCGGTAGGTTACCAGCCAACTCTGGCAACTGAAATGGGATTGATGCAGGAAAGAATTACCTCTACAAAAAGAGGTTCAATTACATCGGTTCAGGCTGTTTACGTTCCTGCAGATGATTTGACTGACCCTGCACCGGCAACAACATTTGCTCACCTTGATGCTACAACTGTATTATCACGTAAAATTGCTGAGCTTGGAATTTATCCTGCAGTAGATCCTTTAGATTCAACTTCACGTATCTTGAATTCAGCCACGCTTGGCGATGAGCACTACGGCACAGCCCAGCGCGTTAAAGAAATTTTACAACGCTATAAAGAATTACAAGATATCATCGCTATCCTTGGTATGGACGAATTATCAGAAGAGGATAAATTGGTAGTAGGTCGCGCTCGTCGTGTTCAGCGTTTCCTTTCACAGCCTTTCTTTGTTGCTGAACAGTTCACCGGACTAAAAGGAGTATTAGTTGATATTAAAGATACCATCAAAGGTTTCAATATGATCATGGACGGCGAAGTGGATGAATATCCTGAAGCTGCTTTCAACCTAGTTGGAACTATTGAAGATGCTATTGAAAAAGGTAAAAAAATATTAGCTGAGTCAAACTCTTAGGAGATATTAGATGATGAGACATTAGATTTGAGACAATCTCATATCTCATATCTCACATCTCACATCTAAAAAATATGAAATTAGAAATACTAACACCTGATAAAAAGGTTTACGAAGGAGAAATAAGATCGGTAACCGTACCTGGTACAATGGGATCTTTCGAAGTACTTAAAGACCATGCTCCTATCATCTCAACATTGGAAGATGGCAAGGTGATTATCCGTAAAGATAATAGCTCCGACGAAACGATTTATATCAAAGGAGGAGTAATTGAAGTATTAAATAATTCAATCATGGTACTTGCCGAAGGAATTCAAGATTCCTAATTTTTAAACCTCATTTGAAAGCCCTTCTGATCTAATGATCAGAAGGGCTTTTTTGTTTACAGCCAAGGCCATCTTTCCAGTGCAAAACATGATTTCAGGCAGAAATACTCATAAATATTGAAATAGCATATTTTTTGAACCGAAAACCGAAAACCATTTTGGTCTAT
>CAIJME010000417.1 GCA_903821625.1 uncultured Sphingobacteriales bacterium
CTAACGGTTGATTTGCCTGAACCGTCGCAGCCTATAATGGCAATTAGCGGGGCTATGCTGGGGTCATTTTTTTTCATGCTAAACCCTTATCGCTTAATTACTTGATAGTAAAAGCTGACTTTATTTTTTCCACAATGCTGAATTTTACAAAAAAGAAAAAAAAGAAAAATATATAAAAAACGTAATACATAGGAATGACAACTCTTATGTTTTTGGTATTTTTGAATAAAATATTAAATCGGTTTTCAAAAGTAAACGAATTTACAAAATTAGTTTTAGCATCAAAAGCCACGACATGCTTTAATAGTATTCTCTTCTTTTCAGTTTTTATGACATTAGCATTAAATTGGAATGAATCTAAAATATTAAAGTAATTAGATACAAAAACATTAAGAAAGTTATAGCCCCCCTTGTTAGGCATCTTCTGAACTTTAAATAAGCGGGTATTATCAATTACCGACTTCTTCTTGGGCTCACTAAGCAACCTGAAAAGGACGTCAACATGAGGTAGGTGTGTGTCAGAGTATCTATTGTAATTAATTACGTTATCAAAATCTCTTTTCCATATTCCAAATGCACCAATCCAGGTCACCCAGAAGGAAGCAATGCTTAAAAAGGCGTCACTACTAGTAGCCTCATAAATGCAAGTTGGGGTAGGGCGTTTTTGATTTAAAAAAAACAACACCGGCTTATCTTCTAATTTATCTTTTATAAGTTCAACCATATGCTGCAATGAGTTATGTTCGTAACACAATGTGTCATTGCTTAACTTTAAAAACTCACCAGATCCGTAGCTTAGAGCTTTATGGCAATTAATATCGCCAATATTAGTGATGTTTTTGTAGTAAAAGAATTTACCTGGAAATCTAGTAAGATACTTTTTACATATTGTCTCAGTATCATCAGTAGAACAGTTATCACACACTACAATTTCGATATTTTGAGTGGCTTTAAATACTTCCTGTTCAGTTATAGATTCTAAAGATTTATCGAGCACCTCAGATCTGTTGAAGGTAGGTATTGCAATTGTTAAAAATGGTTTATGCACTTCTAAACACCCTATTTTTTATGTGAAACCATGATTATTGATCCAAATTAGTAACTATTTTTTAAGCATGGTGTATTCGTTTAAAATTTTTAAAAAGTTTGTATGTAGCTGGCAACACATAAATAGTAGTAATAAGAACAAACCCAATAATCATCCCAAGGCTAGAAAAGTAGTACCCCGTTACAAAGGTAGATAAACCTATTAGCAAAGCACTGATGACCGATACAAGAATCATGGGCTCCTTTTTATGTGCCCTCATATAAATGGCCCAATTACTAATTAAAAGCTGAGCCACAATTGAAACTGAAAAAATCGCCATTTGCCATGTTGGCAAGAACCTGTCGCTAAAATTAGTTAAATTTTCCAATATGACCAATAAAATTAGAAACACCGTTAATAAAGCCAAACAAGCCTCTAACGAATGTCTTAATGTCTTTTCAAATAGCAAATCTAATTCAAACCATTTTTTTTGCGCTATAAATTTACCAAATTCAGGCATTTTACTTGTTGGCCAGATTAAGCAGATAACTTGAATCGCATTAACTAGAGACAAGGTCATTCCCATTTGACCGGCAACAACAGGCCCATGAAATTTAAAAAGCACTGGAACAAATAGCTGGAAAATAAAATAGCCGGAAATCCATGAAGCAGCAATTTTCCATTGCATGGGCCAAATTTCATGTCGCCATGAGACGGGATGCAAAATATCCATTTTATTTAGCGCATAAAAAATACCTTGTTTAAATAATATTGGTTTGCTTTTGATTAAATAAATTATGCTGACAGAGAAGCTGCCAAGTGTAAGAGCGGGAATAGCATACAGACCCCCACCTAAAAATAAAACACACCAACCTAATAACGTACCTAAAATTCCTCCAATTAACGCTCTCAAGTTAACTGAAGCAACATCACCACTCCCTGTAATAAATGCATAGAATGGAACTATTAATAAATTTACACCGACACCAAATACAGCTAGCAACCATGGTAGTTTCCATGAAATATTGACGTTGGTTTCATTGAAAAAAAATAAATATCCTGCTATTGAAAGACTTGTTATTAAAAGAATTGAACAAAAAAAATACCATTTCAAGCTGTTGCCCAGTATATTTAACACACGCTTTCTATTTTCTAAGTCTCCAATTATTTCACCATAAGTACCCCATGATAATGAAACAAATTCATGGCTGATGAATTGGGCTATTACTGTTACCAAGCCAAGTTCAAAAAATACTTGAAGTGCCAATAAGCTTGTAAATGTAAAGTAGTAACCTTGCTCAGCTTTTGTTAGAGTAACGGCAATCAGCACCATGGTCATTGGCGCAGCAATTATTGACCAGAAACGTTTCATTAGTGCTAGGCCGATTGCTCTATTTATCCCAAAATACTTAAGCATAAAAATCCCATTAATTAAATTACAAGCAGAATAATTACTTACGTTAAGAGACTATAATTAATCAGTTAATGTATGAATTTGATGGAGGTGTTTTTCAGCATGCAGGAAAAAGAAATTGGTCTCAACTGTTTCATCCGTCATTTCATCCAATTTTTTTAGAGTGTTTCCTTCGGCATAGAAGCAGTGATAACCAAGTGATGTAAATAACTTAATGATTTCATTTGGATGATAATCAAATTTTTTCGCCCATTTTCGTAGCATCTCGGTAAATACTATGGGTTTGTCGCGCTTTAGTGTTTCAACCGCACCCTGAAAAGCAAATAGCTCAGTCCCTTCAACATCACATTTAATGAAATCAACATGTAATTTATTTGTAATAACAAAATCATCGAGCTTTTCAACATGACAGGTAACTAATTCGGCATCTTTGCGCTCACTCAAATTAGCTGATGATGCATTTCCACTTCCTTCTGGATAAAAATAAAAAGTTAAATCCTTACGCTCGCTGGATAAACCAAAGTGATGTGGGAAAATATTTCCCAATTGGTTAAGTTTTATATTTTTCTCAAGATAGCCATAAGTTTTTGGAATGGGTTCAAAAGCATGCACTTTGCATGAAGGATAAGTCTTAGCAATATTAATAGAGTACCACCCCATATTTGCACCTATATCAACAACACAATCATTAGGTGAAACTAGCTTCATGATCATTGCTGAATCGATGGTTTCATAATCAAGAAAATTTAATGCTTCAATCGGCGCAACGCGATGATCTCCTGGCGGGCATATCATCTTTACGCCTTTATCTCTGGATGTCATCACTACAGCATCATCGGTTATCTCAATAGACGCTATATTGGTCTTTTGTAGGTATGTCGAATAACCAAAAAGTGCGGCGTGATGTTCTTCGTACATAGCTTTAATAAATGAAGGCTTATCAATAACACCATTTTCATATTTAACTAGGGTTTCATTAATTAAATTCATATAACCACTCTCTTTAACTTAAATATTATAAATACGATTCAATCGTACGACGGAAGCCATCTTTCAAACTAACCGTTGGCATCCAGCCTAAATTTTTAACTTTTTCTATGGAAGGACAAGACCGAGAAATTGGGCTCTTGAGATAAGAATTACTACTTTTTGACATCTCAATCCTCACGCCAACACCACGTTCCGGGAAAAGATTAGCGACCAATACTGCCAAGTCTCCAATAGAAATCTCCGCCTCGGGGTTAGCTACATTGTATGCTTCTGCTTTGCCGCCCTTTAGAAGTACGGTCAAAAAACCAATTGTGGCATCAGCAATATAGCAAAATGGGCGCAGTGCTATACCATCGCTTTTTAGAACAATATCTCTTTTAGCAACTACGTCTGCCACAAAATCAGCAAATACACGTCCATCATCTAGTGCAATACCTGGCCCATAGGTATGAAATGGACGAACGACAGACGCATGTAGCCCATGCTGTTGTCCCCATGCAACGCACATTGTTTCAGCAACCCTTTTACTCTCTGCATAACAAGAACGAACGTCCATAGGGTCAAGATAACCGTAATCTTGCTCACTAATTAGTTGATTTGTATTTAGAGGTACACCATAAACCTCACCACTGCTAAAAAACAGAAATCTTTCAGCCTTGCTCCTTACTGCATATTCCAATAGAAAGGCTGTACCCGATGAGTTTGCAAGCAATGTTCCTACTGGGTCAACGCCATAATATTTTGGGCTAGCTTGACTGGCAGCATGAATAATAAAGTCAGCTCGAGGAAAATTATCGGGTAACGGTTTTGAAATATCATGCAATACAACGGATAAATCGGGGTCTTCTAAATAGGAAGACAGACGATGCTCAACACTAAGCAAACTTCTTGCTAAACAAATCACTTTAAGATTCAACTGATGCAGTTTGCCAATAATTAATAAAGACTTAACTAAGTAGGCGGCTAAGAAACCGCCGCCGCCAGTAATCAATATGGTCTTATTTCGTAACATTTCCCAAGGCAGGTTAGTGGATGCAATACAAGCTATATCGCCCCTAATTATATGATTGGGTTCCATCGAATATTTCTCGATTTTAACCATTTTTATTTAAGGTAAAGTTAACTACAACATCAATTGCAAACATATCAACCACAGAAAAATAGGACTCAATGTTAAGTTTATAAATATTGGGCTGATCTTTATTAAAATCGTAGCTCATTATTCTGCAAGTGGTTCAATAATCATATTGGCAAGGAATTCAGCACGATCTAA
>CAIJME010000418.1 GCA_903821625.1 uncultured Sphingobacteriales bacterium
CAGAATCCGTTCAGTTTTTCCACGGCCCATTTGTGCATAAACTACATTATAATTTAGCGAATCAAACCCTAATAACTCGGTGGTCATGGTACGGTTCAAAGGAAAAGAAGATCCATATCCGGCAGCTGAACCTAATGGATTCTTATTACACACCTTCCAAGCTGCAAGCATCAGCTCCATATCATCAGTAAGGCTCTCGGCATACGCACCAAACCAAAGTCCGAAAGAAGAGGGCATTGCGATCTGCAAATGAGTATATCCCGGAAGTAATTTGTTTTTATGCTCCTCACTCTGATTGATCAATTGATTAAAAAGTAGTTCCGTGTTTTTAACAATTCCCTGAATTTCACTTCTAAAAAAAAGTTTAAGGTCTACAAGAACCTGATCATTCCGTGATCTTCCACTATGGATCTTCTTTCCGGCATCTCCAACCCTGCGGGTAAGCAATAGCTCAACTTGTGAATGCACATCTTCTACATCTGCCTCAATACTAAATTTACCTTCTTTAATTTCTTTAAATAGTACTTTCAATCCGGCCTGAACCTGATCCAGGTCATTTTTATCTAAAAGACCTATACTTTCAAGCATTCGAGTATGCGCCAGTGAGCCTAGAACGTCAAAAGCAGCAAGCTGATTATCTAGTTCTCTGTCATTTCCTACTGTAAACTTTTCTACTGAACCTTCGGTTTTTGTATCTTTTTGCCAGAGCTTGCTCATAGTATCACTTTGAAATTTGTAAAATATTGTTTTTTGTGCCTTACCTTTCGGAATCAAAATACTGTAAAAAAACAGTATCCCTACTATATCCATTATGGATTTTGATGTGCTGGCCTAATAATGCGCTGACAGTTTCTAAACGTAAATTCAGATCTTTTCCCATCACACAATTTTACCAATTAATTGGATGTACAGATCAATCCCTTGTTCAATTTCATCCACATATATGAACTCATCAGCCATATGCGACCTGGCTGAATCACCCGGACCAATCTTCAAAGAAGGAATATCCAGTAAGGCCTGATCACTAGTGGTAGGAGAACCATACGTTTTTCTTCCTAAAGAAATTCCAGCCTTTACAATCGAATGATCCTCGCTAATAGAAGATGATTTTAAGCGGGTGGAACGGGGAGTAACTTCGCAATTCACATTCTGACGAATGATTTTCAGGACCTCTTCATTCCGATAGGCATCGGTAACCCTCACATCAACAGTAAATTTGCAGACAACTGGCACAACATTATGTTGTGAGCCCGCTTCAATAACTGTGACACTCATTTTTATTGGTCCAAACAAACTTGATCTTTTTGCAAATTCATACGTTCTGAACCACTCAATATCTTTTATTGCCTTATAAATGGCATTATCACCTTCTTCGCGTGCAGCATGACCAGCTTTGCCCTGTGAAACACAGTCAAGAACCATTAAGCCACGTTCAGCAATGGCAAGATCCATCAAGGTAGGTTCGCCAACAATGGCGAATTCCAATTGGCCAAGTTCAGGAATGATTAGTTCAATCCCATTCTTACCAGAAATTTCTTCTTCAGCTGTAGCTGCCAGGCATAGGTTATATTTTAAGTTTTTCTTCTCATAAAAATACAGGAAAGCTGCAATCAAAGAAACCAGGGATCCTCCCGCGTCATTACTTCCTAAACCAAATAACTTACCATCAATGATGTCAGCTGCCAATGGGTCATTAGAGTATCCCTGATTTGGTTTTACTGTATCATGATGCGAATTGAGCAAAATTGTTGGCTTTTTGGGATCAAAATGCTCATTATATGCCCAGACATTATTAACTGTTCGATGAGTTTTTACTCCACGATCCTCCAGAAACTGCTCAATTACAGCGGCAGTTTGCTGCTCTTCTTTACTTAAAGAAGGGATGCTGATCAGCTTACGCAATAGATCAACACTGTCATCAAACAGTTTACTGGCCATTTTTCTTAGTCGTTTGTATATAATTCACCGGCTTTCTGTGCCGATAATTTAATCCCTTTAATCATGGATGAGCTAAAACCATTATGCTCCATTTCATTCAATCCGGCAATGGTACAACCTTTTGGAGAGGTAACCTTATCAATTTCCTGCTCCGGATGACTACTCAACTCCAGCAATAAAGAGGCTGCTCCCTTGGCAGTTTGAGCGGCCATTCTGAGTGCCTCATCCGCATGAAAACCAATTTCAACACCTCCCTGAGATGCTGCACGAACAGCTCTCAAAAAGAAAGCCACGCCACAAGCACATAAAGCTGTTGCCGAAGTCATCAGTTCTTCATTGATCTTGATCACTTCACCCACTGTCTTAAACATTTTTATAACCTCGGCAATATTCTCAGCCTCTGCATTATCAGATGCGATACAGGTCATTGATTCACCGATAGCAATCGCTGTATTAGGCATTGCTCGAACTACCTGAACATCATTACCCAGTTTGGCACGAATATCCGCACAGCTAACTCCCGAAATCACAGAGATTACCAGATGCTTGGTAGGATCAATTGCCCCTGCAATTTTTTCGAGCAAAATATTCAGTTGCTGAGGTAATACAGCAAGAATAATGACAGATGATGCTATGACAGCAGCAAAGTTGTCCTCGCTCACCTTGTAGCCCAATTGTTGCTGTGCTGACAAATGCTGAACATTACGGCGGGTAAGCGTAATGTCTCCAGGTAGGCAATAATCAGATTTTACCAGGCCTTTAGCCAGTGACATACCAATATTACCGCTTCCTAAAATTGCTGTTTTCTTCGATGTGCTCATATTACTTAGTTAATCTCGTTCCAAAATTGTGTTCATTTAATGAGGATAAGGAGTCTGATTTTCCTATACAAACCTCTTTCAATCCTTGCTCAATCGCTTCAAAAGCATTATCGAGTTTGGGTATCATACCTTCGTTGATAATTCCCTGCCTCTTCAATTCATGATAGTAAGGTTGATCAATCAACTTGATCAGGGAGTTATCATCCTCTACATTCATTAGTACCCCAGCCTTTTCGAAACAATAAATAAGTGATGTTTCATAGATTTTTGCCATTGAAACCGCAATTATAGATGCAATTGTATCTGCATTGGTATTCAGTAGTTGTCCTTTGCCATCATGCGTGATCGCAGAAAAAACAGGGGTAAAACCTGCTTCCAATAGCTTAGAAAGCGCCTCTGAATCAATAGATGTATTATCCAGATCACCTACAAAACCATAATCAACGAGTATGTCGGCACCTTTTTCTTCTGAATATACCTTTACCAGGGGACGTTTTTTTGCTCGTATAAAATTTCCATCAGCCCCTGTAAGCCCAATAGCGTTGCATTGATTATTCTGTAGAGCTGCAATAATATTTTTATTGATTAATCCAGCATAGACCATGGTTACAATCTTGAGGGTTTCTGCATCAGTTACCCGGCGCCCCTCAATCAATTTTGATTGGATACCCAAGTCTGTTGAAAGCTTGGTGGCAATTTTACCGCCACCGTGTATCAGAATCTTATCGCCTTTCAATGCAGAAAAGTCTGACAAAAAATTCATCAGATTTTCGGAATCATCAATAACATTCCCCCCAATTTTTATGACATATAAAGGTTTCATTTCAGTGCCTCAAGCATATTTTTAAGTATCGTTTGCGCCGACCATACCCGATTAGCTGCTTCTTTGATCACAAGCGAATGCGGTCCATCTAACACTTCGGCAGATAGCTCGAAATCACGACGCACAGGCAAACAGTGCATGACCTTAGCCTCATTGGTTTGTTCCAGTTTTTTATGTGTTATCATCCATGATTCTGCTCCCTGAACGGTTTTGCCATAATCATGATAAGATGACCAGTTCTTGGCATAAACAAAGTCAGCACCCTGCAGCGCAGTATCCTGATTATATTCAATTGTTGCTCCGGGAGTAAATTGATCCGCGAGCTCGAGTCCTTGAGGATGAGTGATCACAAAATCGATCATTCCCTCGGCCTGTGCTCTGCACATCCACTCCGAAAAAGAATTAGGAACAGCCTGAGGTAAAGATTTTACATGGGGTGCCCAGGTTAAAACCACCTTAGGCCTGGTAGTTTTTTTATTTTCTTCGATGGTGATCAAATCGGCAAAACTCTGCAGCGGGTGCAGCGTTGCACTCTCGAGTGAAACCACCGGAACACCACTAAACTTTACGAACTTATTGAACAGACCCTCACTATAATCTTCGTCACGATTCTGCAATTTAGGAAAAGAACGGAAGCCCAATATATCACAATATTGACCCATTACTGCTGCTGCTTCGCGAATATGTTCTACGGTTGTACCATTCATCACAACACCGTCTTCAGTCTCTAAAGCCCAGCCTTCTTTATCCAAATTCATCACCATGACATTCATTCCCAAATTTAAGGCTGCCTTTTGGGTGCTTAAACGGGTACGCAAACTTGGATTCAAAAATACCAATCCCAGGGTTTTGTTTTTACCCAGACTTTGATTTGCAAAAGGATCTGCCTTTTGAATCAGTGCCTGTTCAACAGAACCCTTTAAATCAGATATATCGTTTACAGAGGAAAATAATTTCATATTTTTAAACTAAAAGTGCAAAGCATAAAAGTAGAAAGCACGCATATTCCAATACCATTCGGTGAGCTTTTTTCCATACTTCAATCATAGTATAATCTCTAATAATATTTCAGCTTTATGCTTTTATATTTTTGCTATCACCTTTCAGCTCTATACTAAGTGCCTCTAAGAATTGATCAGCATGTGCTTTTGTTATGTTCAAAGCGGGCAATAGCCTGATAACATTGGGCTTTGCCTCTCCGGTAAAGATACGATGTTTAAAAAGCAAATCTTTTTTAACGTGGCTATACTCATCAGGAAGATCGATACCAATCATTAATCCCCTTCCACGAACTTCAATAATCTTTTCGAACTTCTTGAGCTCTGAAATTAGATAGTCTCCAACTTCTTGAGCATTTTTCATCAGATTATCCTTTTCCATTATTTCAAGCACAGCAAGAGCAGCTGCACAGGCCAGATGGTTACCGCCAAAAGTTGTTCCCAGTTCACCATGCCAAGGCTTGAACTTTGGCGAGATAGCAATTGCTCCTATCGGGAAACCATTACCCATACCTTTTGCCATAGAGTAGACATCAGCTTCAACACCTGCATAATCATGGGCGTAAAAATTACCGGTACGGCCATAACCACATTGCACTGAATCTGCAATATAAACTGCATCATACTGATCGCATAGTGTTCTGATCTTTTGAAGAAAGCTTTTTGAGGCCTCCCTAATCCCACCAACACCCTGAATTCCTTCAATGATTACCGAAGAGATCTCATTACCAAATAGTTTGAATGTATCTTCCAAGGCCTTTTCATCATTAAAAGGAAGAAAAGTAACATTATCGGTCTGGTTAACTGCTGCAATAATCTTCGGATTATCTGTAGCTGCAACAGCCAGTGAAGTTCGGCCGTGAAATGCTCCCTTGAAAGCAATGATCTTTTTTCGGTTATTATAAAAAGAGGCAAGTTTGAGGGCATTCTCATTCGCTTCTGCACCAGAATTACATAAAAATAACTGAAAATCAGACTTGCCAGATAATTTACCTAGCTTCTCAGCCAACTCTTGTTGCAAAGAAATAATTACTGAATTAGAATAGAAAGCTACTTTATTCAGTTGATCTGTAAGCCTATGTACATAATGTGGATGCGTATGTCCGATAGAGATCACCGCATGGCCTCCATACAGATCCAGGTATTCATCACCATTGGCATCCCAAACGGTACTGCCGCTAGCTTTTACAATTTCTATTGGGTTGAGTGGGTATACGTCAAATAGTTTCATTTTATTAAGCTAAAAGCGGAAAGCCGAAAGCAAAAAGCCCGGACTATTTCCTTATTGATTTAATTAAACCAATCAGCATTGCTTTTACCTGATTGGTTTCAATGTTTACGATACTATATTGTTCGTCCGTCAAATAACCTAGGTCCTTTGCCAGTAAACAGCAATATTCTAATTCGTGGGCAGAACCTAAGCTAATGTCTAAAAAACTGGTAAAATCTTTATCGGTATTCTTTCCGGTTCCTTCTGCGATATTCATCGGAATAGAGTATGCAGCCCTTTTAGTTTGAGATGCAAGATGAAAAACCTCATGCTGTGGAAATTTTGGAAGTATATCATGATAAATCAATAATGTTAATTCATGCGATTTTTTCCAAACCGTCAATTTTTTAAAATCTCTCATTTTCCCTGATTTTGGACTTTTAAAACCTAACAGGGGAAAACTTATTAGTTCCATTTCCTGAATCAGGTTTCATAAAATTTAACAAAGTAAATTTACAAGTTCCATCAAGGAATATATATATCACTTATCGTACGGTATTCTACCTAATGTCAAATTTTTTATGGTATGCTTTTCCCCGTTCCTTTAGCCTCTCTGCTTTCACCTTTCAGCTTTCACCTCAAAACCCTATTCCTTTCCGCTTTAACCTTTCACCTTTCCGCTTTCAGCTTTTAGCTTTCCGCTTTCACCTCAAAACCCCATCCCCTTCAACCTCAAACCCTCCGCTTCATCCAAGCCAAACATCAAATTCATATTCTGTACTGCCTGGCCGCTGGCTCCTTTTAGTAAATTATCTATAATGCTGATTATAAACAGTTTACTGCCATGCTTTTCAAGATAAACCAATGCCTTATTTGTATTCACCACCTGCTTCAGATCAATATTTTCCTTGCTTAAATGTGTAAAAGGATGAGAAGCATAATAGTGGGTATAAATCTGTTGGGC
>CAIJME010000419.1 GCA_903821625.1 uncultured Sphingobacteriales bacterium
CGATGTTGGAGAAGGACTAATTAGCACCCCGATAGCTATCGGGGTGAGATAATTAGCAAATTAGGCACCTACTATCATTATTAGTCCGTCATCCCTGTAGACGTTAAATATTTCTTGATGAGGTTTTTGTATTTCTCCATTGTTGTAAATATCTCTCCACCACCCCCACATCCGCCTCCGCCCAATCCAAATCTAACAAATCCTTCACATCCAGCCATTTATAATCAGCATGTTCTTTTAAAATAATCTCACCGCCCGTTTGTTTGCAGATAAATGGTATGAGCCGGATCAGTTTGTCGGGGTATTGATGATCATTCGGGCTTAAACTTCCGGTAATTTTTATATCAATATTCAGTTCCTCCTTAATCTCCCGGATCAGGCATTCTTCCGCTGTTTCATTTTCTTCGATCTTACCGCCGGGGAATTCCCATTTTAGGGGGAGGGGCATATTTATGCTACGCTGAGTGACGAGGACTTGACCAATTGAATTGACGATTATTGAACAGCTAACTTTTATCATTAGTTGACAGATATAATTGACAGTTGACAGATATAATTGACAGTTGACAATTGACAGTTGACAATTGGTGTGGGTGGTTCATTTGAAATTTATTGGTTTTCTGTTTGTGGGTGCTTGTTTTCAGTTGTCTGTTGCCTGTGATTTAGTAGTTCAGATGAAAAACCGTTTAGGTCTGCACAAGGCGGAGAGGGATCTATCTAAAACACTATTATTCATCAGGGTAAAAAAAATGACAATGAACAACAATTTTTCATCGTTGTCCATTGTCAACTGTCAATTGTCAACTGTTAAAGTCCATTGTCAACTGTCAACTGTCAATTTTGTTGCTTATGAGTTAGTTGGAATTGTTTCTTTTTAAATAATTATCGTAACTCATAAGCTACAACCGTATTCCTAAAAAACGTAGGCACATAAACAGTTTTCGTAGCCGGGTCAAAGCCGATATCAGCAGTATTTCTTTTCTCTGCCCTTGTGTCCATCAGCAAATGCTTGGTGCCATCGGTATTGACATGCCATAAAGCTCCTTCCCAGCAGGAAATGATGAAGTTATTGCCTTCAATATTTTCAATTCCGTCTAGTCCGCCTTCCATGCCATCGGCAATTTTAGTCAGTGATTTGTCGGTATTAACTTTGAACATTCCAGTTCCATCGAGCAGAAATAGTTCATTATTATGGTAAAGTACGCCGTTTGGCTGAGTCAGGTTTTCGGCAATGAGTTCTGCCTTTTCGTTTTCTACTTTGTATAATTTCTTAGCCAGATACTCTGTGACATAGATCACTCCGCTCGGGTCGATACTGATGTCATTCAAACCAGTAGCACCTTCAATAGGAATAGATTTCTCAATCTTGCCGGCTGCAATATCAATCACCACGATATTGCCCAAATCGGCAACGTATAATTTACCATTGAACATACCCATACCTTTTGGGCCATGTAAACCGCTCACCCACTCAGCAGCGATGACCTTGCCATCTAATCCTACCTTGCCAATTGAACCTTTTCCATCAGCTTCCCATGGATTGGTGCCATCAATATTACTCACATATAAAACCTGTGCTGCCTTATCAAATAGTACTGATTCTGGAACTTTTAGCGAGCTGTCGCTTTCCCATTTAAGAACCAGTTCAGGGGTTTTTGCAGAATCTGCCTGTTCTGTTGTTTTTTTATCGCTAGAACCTCCACAGGCTGCAAGGAAGAGTACTCCCATCAAAAGAAATAGTTTCATAGTTTTATGGATTTTATTTTAATTTAAAGATACAAAACAGAATATAGGCTCACAAATCGGCTTAAAGATTAGTCTGCATTTTCCATTAATTGCTAATTCCGTTAAAAATCTTCATATTTAAATTAAACCTGAACTATGCTAAACCTTCAGGTATCCACGACACGTATATACCAAAACGATTATTTTTAGAAAATGAGGTTTAAAATCATCAATCTGGTCTTTATTGTGACCTTATTGTATTTTACTGATGCCAAAGCACAGGCTCCGGCTATCAGCTCTTTTTCTCCGAAATCCGGGGCGCCGGGAACTTTAATAACTATTCAGGGTTCTGCTCTTGATCAGGTGAACTCAGTCAGCATTGGCGGAAAGGCGGCACTAATCATTTCTCTTTCAGCAACTGTACTGACAGCTTATGTTATGCCTGAATCTACAAGCGGACCTGTTTCTATCAGTTCAAGTTCGGCAACAGCGGGCAGTTCAGAAAATTTTACGGTAAATACCACTCCATTTCCAAGCACACAGCAAGGTAATAAACTAGTAGGAACAGGTAATAATGGACTTGCTGAAGCCGGAAGGTCGGTTGCCATCAGTGCTGATGGGAATACGGCGATTGTAGGTGCTCCTAACGATAATACTCAACAGGGTGCCGCATGGATTTATGCCAGAAATGGCAATGTTTGGTCGCAACAGGGTTCCAAACTTGTCGGAAGTGGCAGTGTTGGCCGGGCTCAGCAGGGCAGATCTGTTGCAATCAGTGCGGATGGTAATACGGTGATCATTGGTGGATATCTTGATAATGGGGGTAGAGGTGCCGCCTGGATTTTTACCCGAAAGGGAAGTGTATGGACGCAGCAGGGTTCAAAACTCGTCGGTACCGGATATGACGATTTTATTCTGCCTGTCAATATGGGTTTTTCTGTAGGTATGAGTGCTGATGGAAATACCATAATCATGGGCGGACCATACGATACTCACCCTCGTGGTGCTGCATGGATCTTTAGCCGCAAAAATGAGATTTGGTCACAACAGGGCGAGAAGTTATTTGATGAAGGCAGTCCCACAGGTGGACAGGGTATTTCCGTAGGCATCAGTGCTGATGGGAATACAGCAATTGTAGGTGCACCTCTTGATAATAATCAGCAGGGCGCAGCCTTTCTTTACTTCCGGACTGGCTCAGTATGGGATAGGCAAGCCAAAAAGCTGGATGTTTCTTCTTATCCGGGTACGAAATGGCAGGGCATATCAGTTGCGCTGAGTGCAAATGGAAGCAATGCTATTATTGGGGCTTCGGTTGCCGATAATGCCCGTGGTGCGGCCTGGGTATTTCAGAAGAATGGCGCCGAGTGGAATCTTAAGGGTAACAAGATAGCAGGTACGGTAAGTTCTGATAATGCTGCCCAGGGTTCGTCGGTTGGTATGAGTGCTGATGGTAATACGGTATTACTTGGTGCCAGGTTAGATAACTGGACCAATGGTGCTGCATGGGTATTTACCTGGACGGATAATTCATGGACACAAAGGGGGCCGAAATTAACAGGAACTGGCAATATAGGTATAGCAAATCAAGGGCTTTCTTCGGCATTAAGTGCCGATGGATCAACAGCAATAGTCGGGGGTAATCAGGATAATACAGGGATGGGTGCTGCCTGGATTTTTACACCTGGTCCGCAAATTTCAATCTCACTTAAGAATTACAGTTCCGAATTTTGCAAAGGGGTTATAAAAACTGTTTTCTTTTACGATAAAACGGAAGGCAATCCTAATTTATACAGTATTACCTGGGATCAGAAAGGCCTCGATGCCGGTTTGCTGAATGTTGTTGATCAGCCATTAACTGCCGGCTCATTTGAGATAAATATGCCTGCTACTTTTGCTGATGGAGTTTATAATGGGGTTGTGGCGGTGCATAATAGCAGTACCGGATTGAAAAGTACCGGCACCATCTTCACCCTGGTTATTCCTGAGCCTCCTAAAATTTCGCCAATTACAGGTTCGGGGTCGTTGGCAGTAGGATCGACTACAACGCTTTTCACTGCAACTGGCTCATCTTCAGGAGTATGGACTAGTAATGCGCCTACAAGAGCTACCGTGAATCCGGTAAATGGACAGGTAACCGGGATTGCGGTCGGATCGGTTATTATTACTTACTCGCTAACTAATGAAAAGGGCTGTTCCAATTCAGCAAATTTTAATCTGCTGGTCGTTGCACCCGGTACACAACAGTCGCTCACTTTCCCTGCAATACCCGAAAAAACGTATGGAGATGATGATTTTACTCCTACGGTTTTTAGTCCCATCACAGGAGAAGTATTTGTATTCAGCAGTTCTGATCCTAAGATTGCGGGGATAAGTACAAGTGGGCAGATTAGAATTATCGGTGCCGGCACTGTTCAGATTACTGCTTCTCAGGCATCAAACACCAGCATCACTGCTACACAAACCTTAAAGGTTAATCCTAAAACTTTGATTATTAAAGCGAAGGATCAAAGTAGGATTTATGGCCTTGTAAATCCGGAACTAACGGTGGAATATACAGGTTTTGTTAAGGGAGATACGGATGCGGCTTTATTGACTAAAGCCAGTGTAAGTACTAGTGCTACACTGACCTCTCCTCCGGGAAATTATCCCATTACAGCTAGTGCTGCCTCGGCTGCAAATTATACAATCAGCTATCAGCCCGGAGTTTTACAGATCAGCAAGGCTGATCAAATCCTGACTTTCGATCCGATTCCGAATAAGACGGAATCAGAACCCGACTTTACCCTTATTGCAAGTTCAAGTTCGGGATTGCCGATTAGTTTTATCAGTAGTGATGTTTCAATTGCAGAGATCGTCAATAGCAATCAGGTGAACATTATTAAGCCCGGAACTGTCAAGATTGAAGCTATTCAAAATGGAGATGCCAACTATAATCCGGCAAGGATTTCGAGGGAGTTCACAATTTTCCCGGAATTTTTCACTGTGGGTTCAAATTCATTCACCCCAAATGGAGATGGAATTAATGA
>CAIJME010000420.1 GCA_903821625.1 uncultured Sphingobacteriales bacterium
CAGAAATTAAAAACTGTTCGCGTTTTTTTTTGCTTTTACAAGGGTATAGTTCTGCTCCATTGTTTGAAATACTAACTCCTTCTCGCTAAGTTCTTTGATCAAAAATGGAAATTCTCTTTTAATTCCTCCTTCAAGAAATTCAGTATATCGGATCATTTTTCCATCCATAGTGTAAGTTCCATGAGAAATCTGCTTACCTCCCCATTCTATTACCAATTTATTGCCTTTAGAAAATAGGATTGAAGGTGCTTGTTTAATTATTTCATGCCTAGCGATGCTATCAGGAGGATTGAAATTTTCTACTGCTATATAGTCCCATTTACCATAAAGTATATCTGCATCAATTGCATTTGAACAGGAACCTATTACCATCATCAAAACAATAACAAAAAAATTATTAATTTTCATTTCTTAATAATAAACTGATAATCATAGGATTAAATCGCACTCACAAACTAATAAAATAATTAGTCAGTGATTCAAAGTCGTCAAATTTAAGATCATAATCATCGGAAGTGCCAAAACCATAAGTTAAAAGCACGAATGGAAGTCCTGCTTTTCTGGTTTCAATACTATCGCCATGGGTATCACCAATGTATACCGGATTCTGTAGGTTATGCTTATCTATTAGGAGCTTAATATTATGATGCTTAGGCATTGAATTAACGCCATGAGCCATCTCATCAGTGATATACTGTTCAATATCAGCCCACTTCATAAATTCAACAATCAAGTTTTTTGGACAGTTACTGACAATTAGTAAGCGATATTTATCAGCAAGTTTCATCAATCCTTCTCTAACTCCATCATACAAAACACCTCCCATCTCTGGCATAAGTTTTATACGGAATTCATTAATAGTATGATAGATTTCTTCCTGTCTTTCTTTTGAGGTGCCTGGAAACATATGATCAAGCACTACAGAACGCTCCCAGCCCATCACATGATGCAGATCTGCACGGGTAAATATTCTGTTCAAGTTTTCAGCTTTTACCCCCTCATTCCAAGATGCCAGGTAGGTATCCAAGGCATCCCACAAAGTGCCATCCAAATCAAATATTAAACTATCGGGTTTTACCATTTTATAAGTGAAATTAAAAATAACGTAATAAAAAATGCGCAAAATAAACATTTGCGCATTCCTATAAATATAAATCTGATTTGGCTACTGAAGCATGAAAGCTTGCCTGACTAGCAATTTCCAAGCTCCACCTTCCTTTCGCCAAACCATGGCATTCCCAATTCGAAGATCGGTTGGAACCCCAGAATCTGTAGCCTTAGCTACTAAAATATTTCTAACTATGGCAATAGTACCCGTAATTGAAATAGTTTGATTAATTGGAGAGATGCTTGAAAAATTAAACGCACCATTAATTAAATCATCAATGAATACGTTCTTATTTTGAACTATTCCACCTGAATGACCATAGGATAAACCCTCAGATACAATGCTTTCAAGCAGACTTTTTTCAGGATCAACCATCGCTCTATTCAACTTTTCAACAGCAGCTGCCACCTCCTTTTCATCTTTTGACTGTGCAGTTAATGAAAGTACAGGAAAAGTTAATATGATTAATACTACAAAAAAAACTTTCATACCGTGAATTATGTTTAAATATACCTGTCAAATACCTTAGCGCCTGACCGGTATATTTAAATTTTTAGTAGTTTATTTAGTAGATCCTTCAGTAAGAACATCCTCGGCAGGTGGTCTGCTTCTCCACCAACTTGCCAATGCTGATCCGGTTACATTCATCAATGGACCAAAGATTGCTGGAGCAAGACCTACTGTAGCAATTTTGCCCATTTGTAAAGCTAACCCAGATGCAAGCCCTCCATTTTGCATACCTACTTCAAATGCAACTGTACGTCTATCTTTTTCTGGCATACCTGCTACCCATGAAACTCCGTAACCCAGTATATATCCAGCTAAATTATGTAGCAGACTAGTAATAATGAGCAATAATCCAACCTTTAATAAGCTATCGCGACCTGCAGCTGTAATGATTGTAATAATTACAGCAATACCTACCATTGAAATCATCGAAAGAACTTTACCCATCCATTGATCGTCTCCTTTCACTAGTTTACGAAGCACGATAGCAGTAATCATTGGTAAAATATAGAACCAGAATAATGATTTTCCAATAGCACTTAAGAAACCGTTAATGTCTGAACCACTAGACTTAATGTATACCAGATTAGTCAATAAAATAACAATGAAGTAACCTATAAGCTGAATAAATTTAGATTTCTGGCTGGCTTCATTTTTAGAGAAAAGATTAAAAATAAAACCTGCAACAATTGGAAGAATGATCATATTCAGAATATCAAGCATCATGTGCCAAAAGTCTACCTGAATATATTCTCCACCAAGCCATTGCATTAATAATGGGGTTACAAATGGTGATATGAGTGTAGAAATGGCTCCAATTGTAACCGCAAGTGCAAGATTCGCATGTGCCAAGTAAGACATTACATTGGATGCTAAACCACTTGGTACCGTACCGATTAAGATAATTCCAGCAGCTATTTCTGGTGGGAATGAAAATATATGTGCAATCCCAAAAGCCACAAGAGGCATAATAACATAATGAGCTCCAACTCCAATAAATACTCCTTTAGGCATTTTTATTACGCCGGTAAAATCTTCAAAGCTCATTTGTGAACCCATCCCAAACATAATGATCTGTAAAAGAGGAACAATCATTAATTTTAATTTAAAATCACCAATTGAAGTGAAATATTGAGGATAAAACATTGAAGCTGTAACCGCAGTAAAAATCCAGATGGTATATGAAAATGCTTTAAAGGATTTTGTTCCTCTCACCCCTATAGCCAAAGTTGTAAAAAACAGGATTAATAATGGACCAGCATTTGCCTGATTGCCTTGAGAAAGAAAGAAAAGAGCTGCTAGCAAGCTAATACCTGCTATACCTAATGCTAGAGAATAAATGTTCGACTGTTTCAAAATTTTAAAATTAAGGTTTGATTAATATTTATACTGATAGATTACCAGGTTCTTTTACTCATGATAACATCCAGTTCGGCCCTAGTCATTTTACCTTCTTCGGGATGGTTCTGCATCCATTTGATAAAATCATCCTTCAAATCACTTGACCATTCACTATCTAACTGACCACTAGAAAATTTTCCTGACTTGATCACTTCAAATGCATACTTATCTCTTCTGACGATAAATTCTGCGGTTGATACTACCTGTTCAGCTAAATGTGCAGGAACAAATAAAACCCCAATTTTGCCAGCAATGACCAAATCGCCAGGTAAAACCATCGTACGTCCAATACGAATTGGAGTATTTAGCCCCATTAATACCATATCTTCCATAAAACCAGGGTGAAAGTCTCTAACAAAAGCATTAAATCCTTTTATTTCATCAAGTCCTTGAACATCACGTGCAGCACCGTCAAAAATTACTCCATTTCCTGACTTCGTATAGATTGAGGTACCCAAAGTGCTTCCAATTAAAGAACCACCAACAATTTTACCAAATCCATCAGCTACATAAACATCCCCTTTTTGTAATACAGCAATTGGCCATGAATTTGTATTTCCAACCCGGCCCTGTTTTACTCCCCTATCTTTAATGTTTTTTTCGATGTCGGGACGGGTAGGCATATACATTGCAGTAACTACCCTTCCTGTGATCATTTCATCATTCAATGTTTTCCAGCCAAGTTCAAACTGATTTACATAGCCCATGACCTTTAAAACCTGCCAGGCATCATCAAGACCAATTTTTTTTGCTCTTTCTAATAAATTATCAGCCACTTTAGG
>CAIJME010000421.1 GCA_903821625.1 uncultured Sphingobacteriales bacterium
AAAAATTTGATAGCCATTTAGACTGTCGAAAAAGCAAATAATAATATGTTTTTATGATTGGAAAAAAATAGGAATATTCATCTAATAGGCTTTTTAAATAAGATTATTGGCATGAGGAAGCAAATATCTTTACGTTTATCAATCTGACGTTTGAGTGCATCCACAGTCTTATCAGTTGCTTCTCCAAAAAATTTACATTGCAATCAATCTAAAATCGTAGCTTATTGAGTAGTTATAGTGTGCTATCCCTCTGCGTTCAATATGGTTAAGCCTTAGGATGAGCCTGCTTATAAATTGATTTTAGTTTTTCTACCGAATTGTGCGTATAAACTTGTGTTGCTGCCAGACTTGAATGACCTAATAACTCTTTAATTGCATTCAAGTCTGCTCCTCTGTTTAATAAAGAAGTTGCAAAACTATGCCTTAATATATGCGGACTTTTTTTATCATGAGTTGAAATAAATGATAAAACTAAATTAACTGTTCGGTAAATAAACTTGGCATACACCTTATTGCCTTGGTTAGTAACAATTAAAGCAGATGATTTGGTGTCAAAATTCTGATTTAATTTTTGAAGCTGATAATCGCCTATCAATTTTGTCAAGGACTTACTGATTGGAATGATTCTTTCCTTATTTCGCTTACCTAAAACCTTAATTTGCTGCTCATACCTATTTATGTCATGGTCAGACAGGTTCACAAGCTCAGAAAGACGCATTCCAGTTCCATATAAGAGCTCTACTATTAAACGATCACGTATTCCCTGAAAATCATTACTAAATACATCCTGAGCATCTAGAAGAATATCCATCTTCTGTTCAGTGATAACTATAGGTAGTCGTTTGGGAATCTTAGGAGCTCTAACATAGATCATTGGACTATTCCCAATCAGATCTTCACGTTGAAGAAATTTGTAAAATGAACGGAGACTTGATATTTTACGATTGATTGTTCGGGCTTCAATTCCATCATCCATCAATGATACAATCCATGTTCGCACATGTTGATGAGTAACATTTAATAATTCAGTTTGAAATGAAACTAGGAATTGAGAAAATTGATCGAGATCATTTTTATAGGCAGTGACGGTATTGGGAGAAAACCGTTTTTCAAATTGCAGGTATCGTATAAATCGCTCAATAAACATCAAAAACTATTTGCATATCCAATAGTTTGAATATACAAATAGTTTTAGAAATTATATGCTAAACTGAAATTAAACAGTTTCTATGTTTAAGCCCTGCTTGTAAATAGCTTTTTTAACTTGCGTACGACGGGTGATAGATTTTTTTTCGTAGGCCTGACGGCTGCGAAGTTCTCTCAATACGCCGGTTTTTTCGAATTTCTTTTTAAAGCGCTTAAGTGCTTTATCCAATGATTCGCCGTCTTTTACATTAATTATGATCATAATATACAGATACCCCCTTTCGGTTTTGGATTGCAAATGTACAATAAAATTTAATTCCAATGATATAGGAATAAAAAATAGTGAGATAAGGTTTTAATTTAAACAGATACCTCAAAATTAATAGCTTTAAAAATCAATGATTTTATTTATTAAACAACAAATCATTAATTCAGTGCTCAAATTTGATTTATTTATACAATGATCAAAATTAAGATCATTGATAAGCTACCAGGGAAATAATATTGGGAGTTACTTTTTTGAGTTTAACATTGGCATTCAGAAAATCAAGGCTTATTACAAAAGCATAAGCGGCCACAACCCCATCAAGCTTTTGCACCAGCCGGGTGGCCGCACTAACAGTACCGCCAGTAGCCAACAGATCATCATGAATCAATACCCGTTGACCCGGTGTAATAGCATCTTCATGCAGTTCAAGAATAGCTGAGCCATATTCTAATTCACAAGGCTCCTCTACTGTCTTAAATGGTAGTTTTCCCTTTTTGCGAATAGGTACAAATGGAATTTTCAATCTGTTTGCAAGCATTAAACCAAATAAAAATCCTCGGCTTTCAATTCCGGCAACTACATCTATTTCGATACCATTCAATTGACTAATAAACTCGTCAATTACGGTTGTACATAATTTAGCGTCTTTTAATATAGGGGTTATATCCTTAAATAATATTCCAGGTTTTGGGAAATCGGCTATATCGCGAATAGCAAATTCAAGTTCCTTACTGATCATGTGGTAAAAATGTAAAGTATGACTCAATTTTACGGATTATTTCTTTATTCAAGATAGCTACCTTATTTAAATCTTCAATTGATTGAAAATATCCATGCTGCTGTCGATATTGGATGATAGCATTCATTTGTTTATAGGTTAGGTAGGGATGTTTTTTTAACTGTTCAAAGCTTGCTGTGTTAAGGTCTATTTTTTGAATAAGCTTGGTATCAATGGACACCTGATCTTGAATCTGAGAATATTTAAGGGAGTCTAGGCCATAAACTTCTTTCAGTTGCTCCTTGGTATAAAATCCACCCAAGCGATCTCTGAATCGAATAATTCTAGAAGCAAATGATGGACCAATACCTCGCACAGTTAATAACGATAATGAATCAGCCGAATTTAGTTCAATAAGTGGTGCAGGAATTCGATTATTGGATGAAACAGACTTTGATACCTTTTCATCCTTAACAGATTTAAAAGGAATGTAAGCTGCAGTTATGCGAATATAAGGTTCTACCAAAGCATACTGAGTTTCTGAAATTGAATAAATTT
>CAIJME010000422.1 GCA_903821625.1 uncultured Sphingobacteriales bacterium
TAACAATGAACAATTTTCATTGATCGGTAATCTAAACAACACCAATAGTTCTGTATTTAATTTTGGTAGCGGTGGCGGATTTGGCGGCGGTGGCGGTGGCGCTCGTGTTCAAACAGCAGGTGGCAGCGGCGGGGGTGGCATGCGCTTTACTGGTGGTGGTGGTGGATGGGGTGGTGGCGGTGGTGGTTTCCAAGGATTTGGAGGCAGCAGCGACGGACTCACCGCAGTTGGATCTATCGGCTTGAACTATCGTAAAGATTATGGTACTAAATTAAGCTCATACGGTAATTACAGTTATTCAGACCGTAATAATGATGTTTTAAGTGATCAACTTCAACAAAATAATTTCCAAAGCTCGTTGATCTCTACTGATCAAACTTCTGTGAAAAATCTAATCAATGATAATCACCGATTTAACTGGAATCTTGAATACAAACCGGATAGTATGAATTTCATTAAATTCAGTCCCTCGTTCAGCTATAGTGGAACTACAGACGCAGGAAGCTCCAGTTATATTCAATCAGATAATAATCGTTTGAGTTCAGATGGTACTTCTGTAAACAACACAGTTTCTAGGAATCCTAATTTTGGTGCTAATATCTTACTCAACCATCGCCTTAAAAAGAGAGGGCGAAACCTTTCCTTATTTGCTTCTGCAAATAATGCAAAAACTAAACAAGAAGATGATCAGTTAACACAATACATCAACTATATCGTTAATGGCGGAACCTCAACCGTTTACAGAAATCAGGAGTTATATGATAATAACAGGAATTCAAATATCAATGCTAACCTGTCTTATAACGAGCCATTAAGTGCAACAACAAATCTGGAATTCAATTATAATCACAGTACCACTAACTATAAAAATCAACGAGAAACATTTGACATTACTCCTGCAGGAGTTTCCACCTACAATACTTCTTTAAGTAATGATTTTGATTACTCCTTCAGCACCAATCGCTTTGGAATGAATTACAGGGTAAATCAAAAGAAATATAATTATTCATTCGGTTTAAGTGCTCAGCCTAACGTTTTGGAAGGTAGATCAGTGGTTATGGGACTTACTACACCCAACCGAAATACCGGGTTTAATATCATTCCATCAGCAAGATATTCTTATAATTTCTCGCGTACCCGAGCATTTAATGCCAATTATTATGGAAGAGCAAATGAACCTACTTACATTCAATTGCAACCAACACCAGATATCTCTAATCCGCAATACCCTGTGTATGGTAATCCAAATCTGGGGGCTGAATTTTCACATATCCTCAATTTTAGATATAATAATTTCAATTTTAGTTCAGGCGATGTTTTATTCTTCAACTTAACGGGTAACTATACCGAGAATAAGATCGTTTCAAACATTGTTCGTAAAATGGATCCAATTATTGGACTGGTACAGGAATCACGTTACCTGAACACAGATGGTTATTTTACTACCAATGCCTATTACAATTACTCTAAACCATTCCAGGAGAAAAAATATGTGTTCTCATTTAATGGCTCAGCAAACTACATCAATAATATATCATTCACAGACGATAAGAAAAATACAGGCAAGAATTGGATCTTTTCGCAGGGATTGAATATGCAGATCAATCCAAATAAGAATTTTGAATTAAATCCAGGTTTGAGATATAGCTTTAACAGTAATACAAATGATGCGATTACAAACAATAATACCCAGGTATCTACTTACACACTGAACTTTAACAGTAAAGTATTCTTCCTTAAATCATGGCTTATAGGATCTGATTTTAGCAAGTCAATTAATAATGGTTACAGTAGTGCCTTAGCTGTTAACCCATTCATTATCAATACCTATCTTGAAAAGCAATTCTTAAAAGATAAAAGTGCAACCTTGCGCTTGCAAGGGTTTGACCTTCTAGATCAAAATACCAGCGTTTCGCGATCTGTTACTGGTAACGTAATAACCGATAGTCAGAGCAATCGTTTATCTAGATATGTCATGCTAAGTTTTACCATGAGAATTCAAAAATTTAGTGGAAAGCAACCGCAGCAGCAGATGCAACCCATGGGTCCTGGAATGTATAATAGATCAGGAAGCGGCCACAGTGGCTCATGAGGCGCTATTATAATTAAATAAATATATTCATGATGCATAGCCGCTTCCAAAAAAGAAGCGGCTTTTTTGTTAGCATTTCTTTACCAATTCATCAATTTTATTCCAACAGATATTCTCTATATTAGAATGAAGAAATCAACCCAATATGGAAAGAAGAAATTTTATCTCAAAGGGATTAGCTGCAGGAGCAATTATCCCAGCTGCCTATGCAACACTAATAAGTAATGAGGCTCAGGCTTCCGAAAAAATAGAAAATAGCAAGAATGAAGCTATAGCAGTAGATGATATCTTTATTGAAAGGAGCCTCAAGGGCAGGCCACATGAAGGTAAAGTATTGGCCGTTATTCAACCACATGTTGATGACGCAACCTTATTTGCAGGTGGAACAATTGCCAAATTGATTAGCGAAGGGTATACAGGCTATCTTATTAGGATTACTAATGACGATGCAGCAGGTAGCGGTACTGATGGCGACAGAGTTTTGAATAATGAAAAGGACAATGATCAAGTTGCCAAAGTACTTGGACTTAAAAAAGTATATAATTTGGGATACCGTAATCATCGGATGGATGAATACAATACCCAGGAAATAAAAGGACGATTGATTTTTCTGTTTAGATTACTAAAAGTTGATACTATTTTCAGTTATGACCCTTGGGGACATTATGAAGAAAATCCGGATCATTATGTAACTGCTCAGGCAGTAGAAGCCGCAAGGTGGATGTCGGGCAGTGTTGATTATCCCGAGCAACTGGATGTTGTAAAGCCTCATGGCGTAAATGAACGTTACTATTTTGCTAGAGGCCCACAGCTGGTGAACCGAATAGTAGATATAAGCAAGCATATTGATACCAAAGTTCAGAGCAATGTGGTGATTACTACACAAGGTCCAGGAGGAGATAATGGTTCAAGAATTAGAAAGAGTTTGGCTGAAAAGGGTAAAAAATTACCAATACTCGGCGATACCGATGAATCGGCAGACTTCAACTATGTTAAACACTTTGTGCTGGATAAGGATTCTCAAGCGCAAAGAGGAACACCATCCGACAAGGAAATTGGTAAAAAATATGGATTGGAATGGGCAGAAGCTTATCATTATATCGGAAACCCGGTTTCTACCTTAAGTGACTATATTGAAAAGAATGCAGTGGATAAATAAGTGTTTTCAAAGCGAATAGAATTCAACAAAAAAACCTTAATACTATTTAGCAAGGGCTTTTAAATCTATGATAAACCTATCCTTCATTCTATATTAAATCAATGAAAAAAATATCCATATTACTTTTTTTCCTGAATTTACTAATCCAAACCACTCAATCTAAAGAACTTAATTACATCTATAAAAGCGGAGAAAGTGGTTATAAATCTTTTCGAATCCCGGCAATTGTAAATACCAATAAGGGAACCTTACTTGCATTTGCCGAAGCACGAAAAAATGGAGGCGGCGATCAGGGTGATATTGACTTGGTTGTGAAAAGATCAACTGATAATGGTAAAACATGGTCAGAAATGATGATTATTTGGGATGATGTAGATAATACCTGTGGAAATCCTGCTCCGGTAGTAGATCGAAAAACAGGCAACATTATTTTACTATCTACCTGGAATCTTGGCAGTGATACTGAGGCCATGATCATTGACGGAAAAAGCAAGAATACACGTAGGGTATTTGTATTCAATTCAATTGACGATGGCAATAGCTGGTCAAAACCAAGAGAAATTACATCGGATGTCAAAAAACCGGATTGGACCTGGTACGCTACCGGTCCAGTTAATGGAATACAGCTAAGCTCTAAAAAATACAATGGCCGCTTGGTAATACCGAGTGACCATATAGAAGCCGGAACCAAGAAGTATTATTCGCATACCATACATTCTGATGATGGTGGTATCACCTGGAAACTTGGTGGCACAACTCCAACAGACCAGGTAAATGAATGTACCGTGGTAGAGCTGCCTGGTGGTGAACTTCTGCTGAATATGCGGAACTATAATTCATTCCGGGTTCGGCAAACCTCAACAAGCAAAGATGGTGGAGAAACCTGGTCGGAATTAAAAGCTGATACTACACTGATTGAGCCCATCTGTCAGGCCAGCATGATCTGGTATGATAAAAAGGGTAGAAAACCTTTTCTTGCTTTTTCAAACCCGGCAAGTACCAATTCAAGAAGCAATATGACTGTGAGAATCTCTACTGACCAGGGTAAAACCTGGAAATTGAAGAATGTATTGCATGAAGGCCCGGCAGCTTATTCTAACCTGGTGGTGCTTAACAACTCCAATCTTGCTTGTTTTTATGAAGCAGGAATCAAATCGCCTTATGAAGGCATTGTATTTCAGGAGCTAGACTTTAAAGATTTCAAGTAAAGGATGATTTCTACCTAAAAAATCAAAGAGAGATATTTTAATATGAATCCAAAAATCAATCCAACAAGAACTATAATTTTAATCTTTATTCTTTATTTGTGCCTGTTTGCTGAGGTATCCGCACAAACCAGATTTCACCAATTTAATCCATTACCACAACAATGGGATGAGGCTATTCCCCTAGGGAACGGCATGATAGGATCGCTGGTTTGGGAAAAGGAAAAAGTGGTCCGCTTTGCATTAGACCGTGCCGACTTATGGGATAGCCGGCCGATGAAAGGCCTGCATCGCAAGGAATTCAGCTACCAATGGATCGTAGAACAGCGACTAAATAATAATTATAAACCGGTTCAGGAATATTTTGATCAGCCCTATGACAGGGAGCCGGCACCAACTAAAATTCCGGGAGCGGCACTGGAATTTAAATTCACAAAAGGCCTAATCCTTGCCGATGCTAAATTGAATCTTGATGAAGCTAGCTCTCAAATCAGCTGGAAGAATGGCACCAGATTAACTTCATTTGTGCATGCTGTAAATCCTGTTGGATGGTTCAAGTTTGAAAACCTCCCA
>CAIJME010000423.1 GCA_903821625.1 uncultured Sphingobacteriales bacterium
AGATCTTTTTTTTATCAAGTACTAATATAGTATTAATTAAATAACTTAATATTAATATAAAAAAAATCAAGCTTTTATTGAAAAACAAAAATTAAGTTCTAAAAAAGATCTGAATTTGTGCAACTCAATACCATTCAAAGAACCTAAATTAAAAAATTACCTCCCTGTGGTCTTCCATTTGGATAAATTATAAGCTTTTTGACAATTTCAGATTTAGCTTTTTTGGCACTGAATTTAGCAGAAAGAAATTCATGCATATCAATGTCTCCACTACAAAATTATTTCAGGCTGGAGAATGAGTATTTTAGATTAAAAAATTATTGATTACACATACCCAATACATTCAATCTCAATGATCGATTTGCCAGGGATCCCTCCTTTTGCAACGGCAACCGTAGATCTAACTGGAGGATTTTTGCCAAAACGGCCCTTATAAACTTCATTCATTCCTTCAAAATCAGCCAAATCGCTTAAAAAAACGGTTACCTTCAATACCTTTTCCATTGAGGATCCTGCAGCCAACAATCGCTTCTCCATCTTTGTAAGCACAAAGTCGGTATCAGCTTTGATTTCGAAAACGGATTCTGCATCTGCACCCGTTCCGGATACAAATACCATATTTCCATACCTGATTGATCCAGGATACAGGGTTACATCCGGGGATGCTCCCGTACTCAATAACTGGGCATCATTTTTTAGTGGGGTCTGTGACTGAGCTACCAAACTATATCCAGCAAGCCCGGCAATGGTTGAAAAAAGTCTGGCTATAACTGATCTTCGTGTTGAATTCATATTCCTTATTAATATTTAATGAATTTTTAAAAATTAGCGACCTGGTTAGGTTGCCAATGGCGGCCCTGCAGGAATATTTACTTTTCTTCTAGGTGCTTTCTGCACATTTCGTTTAGCAGTGAACTTAGCTGTACGATACTCTCCGAGGTGAATATCACCTGAAATTAGGTCTCCATTTATAATCCCTGAAAACTGATAGGACAGATCATCACCCACAATACGCATAGCACTTTGCATATTGACCCGATTTCCCTCAATTGTCCCATTCATGTTTCCAGATTGAAAATCAGTTTGATGAATTCCACTCAACCAATTGCCATCCTGTACAACAGTTAAGGAATGCTGGCTGATACTGCTAAAGAATTGCACACTCAGATCCCAGCGACCATTCAGGTTGGCAACAGGGGTAGTCATAGTTTCAGGTTTAGCATTACGCTTTCTTGAAAAAATTTCAAAGACTCTTTCTGCAACTATTTTTTCTTCTCCGGCCTGCATTTGTCCGGTAGTGATGTTGAAAAAACTCTCCCCTTCGCTATCATCTTCTGCCCATACCGCAATTCTAGGCTTATTTCTTCCCAATTCTTCGGCCACTTCAAATCCGCTGATATGGAGTTTTTGAGGATTCCAGCTAACTTTTAAGACCGGTGTTTTATTATCCAGTAAGGTGCGTTCAATCACTTCTAATTTCAAACCCCCAATTGGGCTTAATCTTTTCGAAATGGTATCCAGCCATCCCAACCATTTTTTCCAGTCGGCGTCATGATCACGCTTTACCCAATCTTCAACTGCCGCCATCATCCCGATCATCTCTTCCCTGCCTACTTTATTGTCGCGTCCCGGACCATGATGCGGAGAACTTGCCTGCCATGCAGACATTAAAATAGATTTATCACCCAGCATTAAAC
>CAIJME010000424.1 GCA_903821625.1 uncultured Sphingobacteriales bacterium
AACCGCACATGCCATGTACTCCTCCTCCAGGAGGGGTTGATGAAGAACAAATATAAATGCCTTTAGCTGATGTTCGATAAGGAGATGATCGAAGCGCAGGTCTTGTAAAAAGCTGACCCATATCAATCACACCACCATTAATATCACCGCCAATATAATTAGGATTATAGACTTCCATCTCTTTGGTATTCATTGTATGCTTTGCAAGTATCAGCTCTTTGAATCCTGGCGCAAAACGTTCTACTTGATTTTCAATAGCTTCAGACATATCTTTTTCTGAACCATTGGGCACATGACAGTAAGCCCATGCAGTGTGTTTTCCTTGAGGGGCACGCGACGAATCAATGATACTTTGTTGTGCGAGTAAAACAAACGGCTTTTCAGGATGCTTTCCTTGAGCAGTCATCTGCTCAGCATTGGCTATCTCATCAAACGTATTACCCAGATGAACTGTTCCAGCATTATGGCATTCTAAAGAAGTAAAAGGAATTGGGCCATCTAGAGCCCAGTCAATTTTAAAAACGCCCATTCCATATCGATAGCGTTTTAACTGCCAGGTATAAACAGATGAAAATTGATCACCGGCAATCTCCAGTAGTTGTTTTGGGGTAAGATCAAAGAGTACCGTACGGGATGTTGGGATATCAGACATCGACCTAACCTGAACACCCGTCTCAATCTTTCCTCCCAATGAAATAAAATAGGAGGCCAGGGCTTGTGCAATATTCTTTGAACCCCCTTTCGGTACAGGCCAACCTTTTGCATGACCTGTAGCAAGCAGAACAAGCCCGGCTGCCGCAGAAGTACTATTAGTTAAAGCTTGCATAGAATGTGCTGCCATACCCGCCCAAAGTCCTTTTGCTTCTTTAGTTTTAAACCTTTTAGCTAATGAAGAAGCAGATTTAAGGGCGTTTAAACCAAAGGATACTAAATCTAAAGGATACTTTGGAAAATGAAGTGGAGCAAGTATATCGTAGGCTAAATTAGGCCATTGTTTAACTAAAGACTCCAAAAGTTCAGAATAAGATTCTCTGTCAATCCCGAGACTATGGGCTGTTTGTTCTACAGATCCCTTTAAAACAGCCTCTGTACCCCCATCAAAGGGATGAGCAGCAGCAATTTCTGGATAGATAAATTCCAATCCGAATTGCTCGAGCGGCAAAGAATTAAAAAAAGGCGATCCTGCAGCAAGAGGATGTATAGCAGAACAAACATCATGTATATATCCGGGCAACGTAAGTTCTTCTGATCTAAGTCCGCCACCAATGGTCTGTTTAGCTTCCAGTATCAATACATGTAATCCAGCTTGTTTTAAAGCAATAGCCGCAGAAAGCCCATTGGGGCCTGATCCAACAACAATCGCATCATATTCTGGATTATTCAATACTATTTTATTTGAGGCTAAATATCATCAATATCTATCAAAAAATGGATGAATTATAATTAACTGAATGAACAAAACTAAAATAGCTACTAAACTATTAAGCTAGTTTTGATTTAAAGACGTCAATTCAGAAAACCTCCCCTGAAGATAATTGATTAGTTTGGTAGGATTTAGTTCTACAGAAATTGGAATTGCAAGAAATCCTATTTCTTGTATTTTAATTGAACGGGAAGTGAATCTAAAGCAAAATACGTATGATCTACTATCTTTCCTTTTACGTTTATAATTCTAAATCCTGAACTATCTGCACCTAAGGGCCTACCTACGGGGCCAGTTGTGATCATTTCCATGTCTCCAAATTTGCCATAGGCATTACGATGGTAGTGTCCAGCAAATACTTGTTTAACACCATATTCTTTGAAAAGCTCAAGATAAATTTTACGTCGCTCCGCGTTAATATTAAAATACTCATCCGGTTCATTGGAGTCTTTAAGAAATAAGGAATGATGCATGAAAACCATAATATTCTTAGCATTTGATTTTTTTGCATCCTTAAGTGCTTGAATTAACCATTCCAACTGCTTTGTAGCTTCGATAGGTGCTAGCGAAGGATCTTTGATCAGAGAAGAATTTAGGATAATGCCAACTAGATTTCCAGAGCGGAAGGTATAGCGATCGTCCCCAAAATGTTTTTTATAAAGAGCTAAACTTGCAATGGTGGGTACATTTTCAACATCGTGATTCCCCGAAACACTGTATAATTTTATTGAGGGATCCAGTTTAGCCGCTATCCGCTTATATTCTGCTATTTGTGCAAGATCGCCAGGCTTATTAACCAAATCGCCACAGATTACAACAAAGGCAGGTTTTAAACGATTCGACTCAGCAATTGCCTTTTCCATATTGACAGTTTCCCGGCTAAACTCTTTATTAGCATTAAAAAATCCAAACTGGGTATCAGCCATCTGGAAAAACGTTAATTTATTGGCAGGTCCTATCGATGAACATGCACTAATAATCATTAAAAATAGAATAATGAAGGATTTATTAAGAGTGGATAGGTTTCTCATCATTTTTTAAATATCATTATCTATGATGATTAAAACAATAAATTTTGATTTTATTGATATATATTCTTCCTGAAATTTATTCTTATTCTTTAAAAAATATAGTATTTTTCAGTAACAAAACTTTTATTGTATCGTTATTACAATTGCTCTTGCCTGCAATTTTCTAACTTGCAGCAAAAATCAATAAAACCATTATGAAAGAAGTTTATATCCTATCTGCGGTAAGAACTCCTATTGGAAGTTTCGGTGGACTACTTTCTTCATTGACAGCCAGTCAGCTAGGTGCTATAGCCATTAAAGCTGCCGTTAAACGTGCAGGAATAAATCCGGAACAAGTACAGGAAGTGATCATGGGTAATGTATTATCTGCCAATATTGGACAAGCTCCAGCAACTCAAGCTGCAAAATTCGCCGGACTACCGGATATCCCCTCAACTACCATAAATAAGGTTTGTGCATCCGGTACCAAAGCAATCATGTTAGCTGCTCAAAGTATCGCTTTAGGTCAGAATGATATTGTTATTGCAGGCGGCATGGAAAGCATGAGTAATGTTCCTTACTACCTAGATAAAGCTAGAAATGGCTATCGACTTGGAGATGGTAAGATCATCGACGGCCTTGTGAAAGACGGATTATGGGATGTTTATAATGACTACCACATGGGATCTGCTGCTGAATTATGTGCTACAGAGTGTAATATAAGCCGGGAAGACCAGGATGCTTATGCAATAGAATCCTATAAACGATCGCAGTCTGCCCAATTAGAAGGCAAATTCAAAAATGAGATCGCAGCAGTTGAAATTAAAGACAGAAAAGGAGAAATAAGTGTGGTTGAGACCGATGAAGAGATCAATGCCGTAAAATTTGATAAAATTCCATCCTTAAAAACTGTCTTCAAAAAAGACGGAACTGTAACCGCAGCCAATGCTTCAACACTAAATGATGGTGCAGCTGCACTTGTTTTAATGAGTAAAGAAAAAGCAGAAGAACTAAATTTAAAGCCTTTGGCAAGAATCATATCGTATGCTGATGCGCAACAGGCTCCAGAATGGTTTACCACTACCCCATCGAAAGCGATTCCAATTGCTTTGAAACATGCAGGAATCCAGACAAGTGATGTAGATTATTTTGAGATAAATGAAGCTTTTTCTGTAGTTTCATTGGCCAATAACAGAATAATGAAGCTTGATCCATCAAGAGTGAATGTGAATGGAGGCGCTGTTTCAATGGGACACCCTCTTGGAGCATCTGGTGCAAGAATAGTGGTTACGTTAATCCATGTACTTCAACAAAATAAGGGTAAAATTGGAGTTGCAGCTATTTGTAATGGTGGTGGTGGCGCAAGCGCACTAGTGATTGAAAATCTACAATAAAAATACATGAAGCAAGTAGTACTGATCTGTAGCCTTTCCCTTTTTTTGGTTGCGCAAGCTTTAGGCCAGCCTTCAGGCAATAAAAACCAACAGCAATTAATGGCATTTCAGGATAGCCTGAAACAGATTAGCTATAAAATGGTTAATGATAGCATAGAACCAGAACGGTATAATGCAAGTTTCAAATTGATAAAAACTCTAGTATCTGCCTTAAAAATACCATACTCCTTTAATTTTCCATTTGATTCTCTAAAATCAATTTCAATTCAGTCGTCTTCAGATAAACGATTCAGGATTTTCGGCTGGCATGTGATGAATAATGATGGCAGCTACAGATATTATGGAACAATCCAAATGAATAAGCCTGATGGTAAGCTAGAATTATTCCCATTGATTGACTATACCTCCGTTTTTAAAAATCCATCTGATAGTGCAACAACTCATGATAAGTGGTTTGGTGCTCAGTATTATAAAATAATTTCAGTTTTAAACAATGTTCCAATTCCTTATTATGTATTGCTTGGATGGAAGGGAAACACGATTAAATCAACAAAAAAAATTATAGAAATTCTTTATTTTAAAGACGGTAAGGCTCATTTTGGGATGCCTGTATTTGATGGAGATCCAGATAATTTGAAAAAAAAGCGAATCATTTTTGAATATGATAGAAGAGCGTCGATGTTTTTGAATTATGAACCTACAACAAATACAATTGTTTTTGATCATCTGGCTCCACCCGATCCGCAACTGAAAGGAAAATTTGAACTTTATGGCCCTGATTTCTCTTATGATGGATTTAAACTGGTTAATGGCCGATGGAAATTTATAACAGACCTTGAACTAAAAAACAATCCCACAGATCAGGATGATAAATTCAATGACCCTAAAAAGTTGTAGGTTATAGGTTATAGGTTGTAGGTTATAGGTTGTAAGTTTTAAGGATAAAGCTGAAAGGTGAAAGCTAAAAGGTGAAAGCTGAAAGGTGAAAGCTAAAAGCTAAAAGCCTAATTTAGGTTCATTTCAAAGCAGCACCTCAGACCTCAGACTTCATACCTCCGTTCTCAGACCTCAGACCTCAGCCCCCTAAGGCGATACCGCCTGCATCATTAAACCACATACATAGGCACCATAAGTTCCTATAACATAGCCAAAAACAGCTAAGAGCACTCCAATTGGAGCTAAAGAAGGGTGAAATGCGCTTGCAATTACTGGCGCTGAGGCAGGGCCACCAATATTAGCCATACTACCAACCGCTAGGAAAAAGAAAGGTGTTTTAGTAAGCTTTGCAACAATAAAGATCACAATAACGTGAATCAGGATCCAAACTAAACCCACGATAAGTATACCCGGCTTATTAAAAATAGCCATGATATTCATCTGCATACCAATTGTTGCAATTAAAACATACAGCAATACGCTCCCAATTCTTGAAGCTCCTGCCCCTTCTAGATTTCTAAGCCTGGTGAAGGAAAGTATCATACCTAAAGTTGTGGCTATTATAACTAGCCAGAAAAAACCGGAAGTAAGACTAAATGCGCTTAAATAAGGTGCATTTATAGTGATCCAAGGAGCAATGTAATCTGCTCCGAAATGAGCAATTCCTGTTATACCAAACCCAATTCCAAGAATCAATATAATATCTTCCATTTTAGGAATCCTCATAATACTTTGCTGATAAGCTTCGATTTTATCTTTTATTTCAGTAACCGATTGGTCATCTGCTTTTAAAAATCTGTTGATCAGTATATTTTTACCTGCTCCAAAAAGTAGCAATGCCATCCAGAGATAAGAAATGAATACATCAAGGGCAACCATCGCAGAAAACAGATCAGGGCTTGGCTTAAAGATTTCATACATTGCTGCCTGGTTAGCACCCCCACCGATCCAGGTGCCTGCAACGGTACTTAACCCTCTCCAAACCTCTTCAGCACCCTCGCCACCTACAATTTCAGGCGCAAACAATGAAACCAGAAAAACAGCTGCTGGACCACCTAGCATAATACTGATTGATGCAGTGATAAACATTAAGCCTGCCTTTTTCCTTAACTTCCATATTTCCCGTAAATCAAGGCTTAAAGTAAATAGTACCAGACTGGCTGGTAAAAGATACCTAGATGCCATGGTATAGAGACCTGATGTTGTACCTGAAATAATACCCATTGAATTTAAAAGGCCAGGTAGAAAATAGCAGAGTAGAATAGGTGGAATAAATGTATAAAGCTTTTTAAAAAATACAATATTGCTTTCAGATGTCCAGAAGACCAATCCGAGAATACCCATAAGGATTCCTAATACAACTGCATCATTCGTAATCAGGGCAGTCTGAACTATCATTTACGTAGAT
>CAIJME010000425.1 GCA_903821625.1 uncultured Sphingobacteriales bacterium
AAACCGGTATTTGTTCTAAAAAAAAGTGAGGTAAAAGCACTTGATATATTATTATCTGCAAATAGTGCAGCACTGTAAGGATTACGCTGTTCTGTACTTAGTTTTTTATACGAGACACCACCTGCAAGATCAATTGATTTACTAAAATTATAGTTTAAATTGGCTTCCAGATGAGTTATAGTTCCAGCATTATTGGTTATAGAACCCTGGTTATTGTATTTGTTCTTTACAGTATTCTGACTTAAATTAAAGTTAAGCATTCCTTTATTTAGAGCCAGACTCCCTCCTATTCCAGCCAGAAAAGACGATTTACTGTACGTATAATCTAACGCATCTGAAAATGCACCAGCATCAAGATCTGCCAAATTATTATTGGCTTGTACATTACCCTTTAATGAAAATCTGGCATTTATTTGCTGGCCTACGTTTAACAAAACAGACTTTTGGTGAAAGCCATCTTTATCAAAATTTGTAATACCCTGAACCGGAGATGCAGAAGAGAAGTTTTCAGAATCAGAATTGCTTGCATTAAGTGATACAGTCGTGTTTTGTATTTGACCAGTTAAACCAAGAACCTGCTTATAGGTATCATAAGATCCTGCAGTTGCTAAAACATTGGCTGATAATCCACCGGTCCCTTTTTTAGTAATGATATTAATGACCCCTGCAACCGCGTCTGAACCATATAAAGTTGAATTACCTCCCTTTAAAATTTCAACCCTTTCAATAACATCTATTGGAATAGCCGAGATATTATATTCGCCAGAGATTTCTGAAGCATCATTCACTGGAATACCATCAATTAGTATAAGGGTATTAGCAGCACTTGCCCCTCTCATATACACCGCTTTCACATCAACTGGATTACTTCCATTTCCACCAATGGTAATACCTGCAATGTTGTTTAAAACCTCAGGCAGAGTCCTACCCTGACTTTTAGCAAGAGTTTCTGCTGAGATAACTCTCACAACTTTACCAATTTCGGATATTTTTTTTGGTGAGCGACTGGCAGTTACAACTACCTCATCAAGAACTGCTACAGGCTTTTGCTGTGCAAGAACATTACTTTCTAGTAATGTCAGTTGTGCAAGCCCCAGGCATACAGCAACGTTAAAAAATTTTGTTTTCATTTTGTTGTGAGTTTTTTACCCCACAGCAAACAGATAATGAAGGAATACTAGAAACAGACAATTCTATAGAACTATCATCTCCAAGCTTCAATCCCCGAAAGCTATGAATTATTAATGCAAAGGCAGGTCTTCTGACTTACTCCCAGTTATCCTGCCTTCCCATGCTGTTTAAGATCAGCACAGTGACAATAATTTGGATAACCGTATAGAGAACACAGCAGCGGGACTGTCCGGGATTCTAACCCGGTTCCCTTTTAATCACGATAATGAAATCGAGAACCTAATGCATTTCAAATCTAAAATAAACGCTTGAGAGTCCCAATAAATGTTACTAACAATGTTTAATAATTAATAAGATTTTTAATGTAATAAATTCTATAGCTTTATTTAATTCAGTTTATTATTATTAGTAGATTTTTAAACACTATTACTGATAAACACTATTTTCAAGACCTGCTTAGTAATGAAAATTGATGTATTGGTAACATAAGCCGTAGCTACACATCTGATGAAAGAACTACCCCTAACAGTAAGAAGGTCTATAGAATTAATTGGAATTTGTCTCTTAGGCGCTTTAATATTTATCGGGAATGATATAATAATGCCTGTATTAATGGCGTTCTTTTTAAGTATCGTTCTTTTACCAATCTATAGGTTTTTAAGAGCCCGGAAGTTTCCAGAAGTTCTCTCTATTTTATTACCAATTCTATTGGGTGCAGTCTTTATTGCAGCGATAATTTGGTTTTTTTCTATACAAATAAGTATTCTAGCAAACGATTTTCCACAGATTCAGAAAAATATTAACTACCATCTAAACAATTTAAGCTATTGGATAAATGTTAAAACTGATTTTTCTACCCAGGAACAAATCAAATTTTTAAATGAACAGAGTAATAAACTGCTCATTAATGCAGGTAATATAATTGGAGGAGCTGCCGGATCCATTACATCCGCTTTCATCTTTATAGGATTAGTACCGATCTATATTTATTTATTTTTATCCTACAAGAATCTTTTATTGCGATTTGTGTTTGTTTGGTTTGAACCCGATCAACATAGAAAAGTACAGGAGGTAATGAAAGAAATTGAAGTAATTATCAAGAATTATCTGATTGGGTTGTTAATTCAGATAGCATATATAACTGTTTTACTTGGTGGAATTTTATTACTTCTTGACATCAAACACGCCCTTTTGATAGGTGTGATCTTTGCCCTTTTAAACCTGATACCGTATGTTGGAGCGTTAATAGGCAACTTGCTCGGGGTGATGTTAACTTTAACTTCTTCACAAGAATTATTGCCCATTTTTACAGTATTGGGAGTAATTGGAATTGTTCAGTTTGTTGACAATAATATTTTAATGCCTAGAATTGTGGGTTCCAAAGTTAAAATCAATGCCTTTGCTGCAATACTTGGGGTATTTATTTCTGGAAGTTTGGCAGGAATCTCAGGAATGTTCCTTGCATTACCTATGGTAGCCGTTTTAAAAATAATATTCGACCGTTCAAAAATTTTTAAACCCTGGGGACTATTATTAGGGGATGAAAACCTCATAAAAAATCCAATGCGTTTTCCTAAACTTCGAATAAGATTAAAAAAGTAGATTAAGAGCTTAAATTAAGAACGATAGTGATGAATAGAAATGAAATAGAGTTCTATTTAAATACTTGTATTCTGAAAGTGCTCTTCAATTCCTAGTCCAAATAAAGCAAAATCATATTTAACAGGATCAAGAGGGTCAAATTTTTGAAGATTTAAAGTTAGTTCTGTTGCCGTTTGCCAATCAACCTGCTTGCGGGTAATTAATTTCAACTTTCTTGCCACCCGCTCAACATGCAAATCAGTAGGGCAAATTAAC
This sequence comes from uncultured Sphingobacteriales bacterium, assembly GCA_903821625.1. Lineage (GTDB taxonomy): Bacteria > Bacteroidota > Bacteroidia > Sphingobacteriales > Sphingobacteriaceae > Daejeonella. The sequence goes on from CAIJME010000425.1 coordinate 2,989, forward strand.
TGAGATGGCTTTATTGTTTTCCATATTCCAAAATCTACGCCTTTATTATCATCTCTAACCATCCAGCGCAGAAACATGTTTAGCCGTTTGCAGGTTGATTTTTGGCTTGGAGAACTTACATGTTTTTTTGTTCGGGAAGGAAAATCGGGTAATGAGAAAAAATAGGTCCTAAATGAATTTAGATATCTTTCTGTAGTGGATGAACTCGAATCTATTTTCAATTTACTTAGATGAAATGGAGCTGAATTAGATTCCAATATTTCAGGTACCTCATTATCTTGCAAAATCTCGTCACCACCCTGATTGTTTAAATGCAAACCAGTAAAGGCAGATTCCAATGAAGTATACTTTTTATAATGTTGCCTGAAAAACGCTATAAAATATAAGGTGTCTGTATCGTTAAATGTACGATGCTTAAAATTCAAAAAACGTTTCAGGTCTGTATCCTGGTGATTCAAAATAAAATCGTAGGGAGCACCATCCATTAATGCAATCAACTCATTGCATTTATTAATGATTGTTTTTCGTTGCCCCCAAGCCAGAATAGAAGCCCAAAATCCCATTATTTCAATATCCTGCTGTAGTTTAAACTGATGAGGGATACAAATTGGATCATTTTCAATAAAACCAGGCTGATTATACTGTTCAACTTTAGTATCAAGAAAATCTTTAAGTTCCAAAAACGTATTTATAGAAAGGGGGTATTTCGACATGAAGGATTTACAAAAAATCAGTTAACATTCTTATTAGGAAAGTGCCTGTTTCAAATCATCCAATAAGTCATCAATATCTTCAACTCCAACACTTAACCGTAGTAAATTATCAGTAACACCAACCTTATCACGTTCAGCTTTAGGAATTGAACCATGGGTCATAGAAACCGGGTGATTGATCAATGACTCTACTCCTCCCAATGACTCAGCCAATGAAAAAACGTTGAATGAAGAAGCAATGCGGTAGGTTTCCTGAAGATCGGCTCCTTTTAAAGTGATAGAAATCATTCCGCCAAAATCGCGCATCTGTTTTTTAGCTATATCATGGTTTGGATGATCGGTGAATCCTGGCCAATAAATCTTTTCAACCTTGGGATGAGTTTTTAAAAATTCTGCAATCTGTCTTCCATTTTCACAATGTGCTCTCATTCGAAGGTGTAGAGTCTTTAATCCTCTAAGTACCAAAAAACTATCCATCGGGCCCGGTGTTGCCCCACATGCATTATAGATGAACCACAGTCGTTTATATAGATCTTCGTCATTCAACATCAATGCCCCCATTACCACGTCTGAATGACCACCCAAATACTTTGTAACCGAATGCATCACTATATCTGCACCCAGATCAATTGGATTTTGCAGGTATGGAGAAGCAAAGGTATTATCAACAGCAAGTAGAATATCATTTTCTTTAGCAATTGCTGCTACTGCTGCTATATCCACAATTTGCATAGTTGGATTCGTAGGGGTTTCAATCCAAATTAACTTGGTATGATCATTAACATAATTCTTTACATGATTCGCATCAGACATATCTATGAAATGGAATTTTATCCCATAATTAGAAAATATCTTAGTAAAGATGCGATAGGAACCCCCATAAAGATCATTACCGGTAATCACTTCATCTCCTGGAACCAGTAATTTCATGACAGCATCTGTTGCTCCCATTCCACTTGAAAAAGCAAGGCCAAATTTGGCATTTTCTAATGCGGCAAGACATGATTCAAGTGCCTTACGTGTTGGATTAGTCCCCCTTGAATATTCAAAACCTTTATTATCTCCTGGCGATTTCTGCCAATAAGTTGAAGTCTGATATATAGGAGTCATGACTGCTCCTGTACTTGGATCAGGTTCCTGCCCTGCATGTATTGCTTTTGTTCCGAATTTCATAATGAAATGGTTTTATAATTGGTTTTAGGAGTAATCTCCTGGTCATATCATTTAAATAGTGAAAATAGGCAGTCATTATAATCGCTTCTCACTCATCGGACTGAGTTGATTATCAAGTAATTTGAAATATGTTGATAGGATTCAAATCTTCCATGATGATCGTTCTATTTAATGATAATCACATCAATATGCTCTGGCAAATAAAACTCGTTGAGTAGATGGATTCCCTGTAATCATGCAAAACCCATTTTCAAGTTTGTTATTCAAAGGAATACATCTGATCGTTGCTTTTGTTTCATCCTTGATCCGTTTCTCAGTTTCGGGTGTTCCATCCCAATGCGCAGAAATAAAACCAGCCTTAGTATCTAATAATTCTTTAAATTCTTGGTATGAGTTTGCCTCTCTTGTATTTTCTTCCCTGAATCGAAGTGCTTTCTGATAAATAGTATTCTGTATATCAACCAGCAAGGTTTCAATATGAGGAACTAAGCCATCTCTAGATATTGTTTGTTTTTCTTTAGTATCTCGACGAGCAATTTCTATCGTATCGTTTTCAAGATCACGACCACCAATTGCAAGTCTAACCGGTACACCCTTCATTTCATATTCAGCAAATTTAAATCCAGGTCGAAGTGTATCCCGATCATCATATTTAACTGAAATATTCTTTAATTTTAACTGAGCTGCAAGTTCTTTAGCGATGGCTGATATCTGATCTAATTCTTCATCAGAACGATAAATAGGAACAATTACAACTTGTATAGGTGCAAGTTTTGGAGGAAGAACTAATCCTGAATCGTCAGAATGTGCCATAATCAATGCGCCAATCAGGCGAGTAGATACTCCCCATGAACTTGCCCAAACATAGTCGAGTTTTCCTTCTTTACTTGTAAATTTAACATCAAATGCTTTTGCAAAATTCTGACCTAGAAAGTGAGATGTTCCTGCCTGAAGTGCCTTTCCATCTTGCATTAAAGCTTCGATACAATAGGTATCTAAAGCACCTGCAAAACGTTCATTGGCTGTTTTCTTTCCTCTTACTACCGGTAGCGCCATCCAATTTTCAGCAAAATCTGCATACACATCCAGCATACGTTCAGTTTCTTCAATTGCTTCTTGTGAAGTTGCATGTGCGGTATGGCCTTCCTGCCAAAGAAATTCAGCGGTTCTTAAAAACAGTCGAGTTCTCATTTCCCATCTTACCACATTGGCCCACTGGTTAACCAAGATAGGTAAATCACGATAAGACTGAATCCATCCTTTATATGTGTTCCAAATAATAGTTTCGGATGTTGGTCGAACAATCAGTTCCTCTTCAAGTTTTGCATCTTCATCTACAACGATATTACCATTACCATCATTTTTTAATCGGTAATGAGTTACCACAGCACATTCTGTTGCAAAACCCTCCACGTGAGAAGCCTCTTTTGAAAAAAATGACTTAGGAATGAATAATGGGAAATAAGCATTACTATGACCTGTATCTTTAAACATTTTGTCTAAAGCTGCTTGCATATTTTCCCAAATCGCATAGCCATAAGGCTTTATGACCATACAACCTCTCACTGCAGAATGTTCAGCCATGTCTGCCTTGCCCACAAGTTCATTATACCATTGGGAATAATCCTCTTCTCTGCTTGTTAAACCCTTACTCATCTTATTTAAGAATCAAAAAATTACGTATATTTATTCAAAAAAACATTTTAGCAAAGTTATAAAACTAGATGATGTATTATAATATTTTGCGATGCAACCATTGCTTAAATACTATCGTCTTTATAATATTCGTTTAATATCTATTAAATGTTCAACATTATGATAAAGAAATTCATTCACTTACTCGCAATCCCATCTATTCTATTATTAGGTTCATGCGCAAGCCCAAAAATAGCTCAACTGAACGATTCAAATGATGATGTATATTTTTCTAATGCAACAGCCAGAGAGGCAGATCCGGTTATTTTTGCAAAGAAGGAGGATATAAGAAGTAGCGATTACGTTACTGATGACCAATTATATGGAGATTCATATAGCAATTACGGATATTATAACGATTATACTTCTCGTTTTAACCGGTTCAGGACTTATGCGCCATCTTTAGGCTATTATAATAGTTTATATGGCAACAACTTTGATCCTTTTTTCAGTAATTCCTATTTTCCAAGTAGTTATTTTGGAGTTTCTTCATTTCATATGGGAATAGGATTAGGATATGGGGCTTATAATTATAATCCATGGAGAAACTATGGATATAATTATGGATATGGATATAATTTCTGGGGTCCTTACTCCTATTACAATTCCTTTAATCAGTATGCATTTGGAAACGGAAATGGATATTATGGTGGGAATTATAGCGGAATATACAGTAGTCCTGCCTTTAACTCACCCAATTATCGCCCCAGACCTTCAAGAAGTACAGATAATTTAATAATTGATAGGGGTTCTGTTATTGGCGGACCCGGAGGAGTAATCTACAAAGATCCAAATGGAAAAATTATTTCAAGAGGAAGAGCGGAGCGTTATGGAGACCAAGTTCAACCCAATTCTAGCTCAGGCACAAGAAATCAACCTGTAACTAAACCTGCCAGAGTAAGCCAAAGTGAGCCACAAAGAGTTTCACAACCTGAACGAATTTATACAGCGCCTCCACAAAGGCAGGATTCAGGTTCAGGGTCAAGGTCAAATCCTGCACCATCAAATAATAATGGAGGCGGCAGTTCATCATCCCGTCCTTCAAGAGGAAATTAAGATACAGAGAAACCCTTATGAGATTCAAAGTTTTATTATCTGTGGTAGCCATAGTGGCTACTACAGTAGAGTTACATGCTCAATATTCAGCCGATGCTTTACGTTTTTCGCAAACACAATCAAGCAGCACTGCTAGATTTAAAGCTATTGGTGCTCAAACTGGAGTGGGTGGAGATTTAAGTTCTATTGGAAGTAATCCTGCTGGTATTGGATTATTTACCAAATCAGAATTTAGTATCACACCAGAATTTAATAGTTATAATGCTGATGCTTTATATCTTGGAAAGAATACTGTAGGAAAAAAAGATCAAATAGGCTTGGCTCATGCAGCAGTTGTATGGAATTCAACTGTATCAAAGCCCAAAGGTGCAAAACTAAATGAAGGTTGGATCAGTTTTAATTATGGAATTGGATATAATAGAAGGAAATCTTTTGGAGACAATATCCTTTTTTCAGGTACAAATACTCAAACCTCTATTGCAGATTATTATGCTCAATTAGCCACCACAAATTATGGTGCTCCTAACTCCTTACCTACCGGAAGTCTTGAAAGAATGGCTTATGATAATTATTTGATTGGTTATGATAAATCTAACGGACAGTACTTTCCAGAAACCGATGTGAATAATGTTCAAACTAAAAATGATTTAAGAACAGGTTCGCAGGGAGAATTTAATTTTGCATTTGGGGCTAACTACAGCAATCAATTTTACATTGGTGCGAGTATTGGAATAGCAAATATCAATTACACCTCTAATTCAAATTATAAGGAAAAAGGGTTTAATGTAACAGAAAATAATAATTATGATATGTCTTTTAGGCAGTATCAGATTACTAAAGGCTCAGGAATAAATGCAAAGTTAGGTGCAATATACAGACCCATACCAACTGTACGCTTAGGTGCAACAATTGAATCACCAACCTGGTATACCATAAATGATAGCTATTCTGAAGTTCTGGATACAAAATATGGCAAAAATAAAGTAGATTCTCAATTTTTGAATAAAGATGAGACTTATGATTTTGTTTACAATTTAAGAACACCTCTTAAGATTAGTGGGGGTATTGGATTATTTATAAATAACCAAGGATTTATATCTGCTGATGTTGATTATGTTGATTACTCCACTATAAACTTTTCTAAAGCACCCAATTACGATGACCCTGAAGTGATTTTAGACAATAACAGAGAAATATTGAACAATTATAAAAGTGCTATAAACTATCGTTTGGGTGCAGAATATAAGATTGAAAAACTAATGCTTAGAGCAGGATATGGTGTTCAAGGTAATCCATATAAAGCGCTAGATAATGACAAGTTTAAAATCAGTACTTATAGTGCTGGCATAGGCTATCGTATTAATAACATTTATGTAGATATGACCTATCAGCAAATGGTTTATAATTCTGATATTAAACCATACACTTTAAATCCAGGAAATAGTCCAATAGCCTCAATAAAGAATACTAGAAACAATATTTTTCTAACAATCGGCCGACGGTTTTAATCAAATAATATTCGATTTCAATTGGCTTTTTATTGTTTTGTATAAATTTTGATGTAGCATAAATGATTTACTTTTGTATTGGATGGCATTGAAATCAGATTATTTAAAGCAGGTTTTTTCCGAAAAGTTTAAGGGTTTAATATGGAAGATTCATATTCATGAAAAAAATAATTGCCTGGCTGTAGAAAGTCGTCAATTGGATTCCAGAAATGTAGCCTTTACTGTTTTAAACCTTCAGACTGGAAAGATATTCTTCAAGGAGCAATCTTACTTAGAGCCTATGAATCTAAATCTAGTGTATGTAGCTCAACACAATCTGATTTTAACGGTTAATGAACAAGCAGAAAGTCCGGAATCTAAAGGATTGATTTCAATAAATATTTTAAACGGTGAGATTCTTTGGGAACGATATAATTACTCATTCAATCAGGCAAATTCATCAGGAGTGCAGGTTTATGATCCAAAGATCTATCCTAGAAACTATTTTTGGATCAACCATCTGAATGCTGAAAATATAGGTAAACAAGAAAATAGTCCAATACTATCCAGTGATCTTTCATATCCAGAACTATTTGAATCTTATGTTTTACCAGACTTTATTGAGCATGGATTGATTACAGGAGAAATTTCTGTTTTACTCAAGAATGATATATCCATGGTATCCTTTCACCAAAAATTAGAAAGTAATATACAGCAGAGATTAGTTGTTTATCAGCATGATAAGATTTTTATTGATGATATTATCATTGATGGTATACAAAAACTACAACCTGAATCGTTCTTTATGATTAATAATTGTTTGTTATACATCCGAAATAAGAATGAAATAGTTTCATATTTTGTATAATTGCACAAATTTTAAAACCTTTTAAATGCTGAGACATTTAGTTTTATCAATTTTCTTTGCCCTTTTTGCAGGTTCTGCAAGTGCTGCTATAGATTCTTTAAGCGTTGAAAACCTCAATGGTAAAAAAAATATAGTTCATAAAGTTGAGGCGAAAGAAACTTATTATTCAATTGCACGGAAATATAATGTTACGCCACAATCGGTGATACAGTTTAATAGTAATAAGTCATTGCAGATCGGCACCATCCTTAGAGTACCTACAGAAAGGCCCTTTGAAGAATCTACAGTAATAAATGTTAGCAATAAACAAGAATCGAATACTTCTGCCCAAACAGCGGTTATCGATTACAAAGTTGCCCCTCGTGAATATCTAATTGCAATAGCAAAAAAGTTCAATACTACCGTTGAATATCTCAAGACATTGAATAATCTTTCAAGTAATAGTCTTTCGATTGGGCAGATCATCAAGGTGCCCCTTTCAGTATCATCTGAACTTCCGGCTTCGCCACCTGTAATTTCATTAGATATACCTAAGTTGGATCAAAGATCTATCAATACACCAGTAGACAGTAGCAAAAGCGCAAGCGAGAGATTAAAATTACCGGTTGCCAGATATGGACTTCGAGAAGTTAATGAACGAGGTGTTGCAATTTGGATTGAGGATGAAAATCTGGATGGCACTAAAATGCTCGCTCTTCATCAAACCGCACCTATCGGGACAGTAATTAAAATCACTAATCCAATGACAGGTAAAAGTACATTTGCGAAAATTGTTGGAAAGTTTACTCAAAACGAATCATCAAAAGATGCACTTATTGTAGTGACTAAAGCAACTGCTGATTTAATTGGAGCAAGAGACAAAAGATTTCAAGCTATCTTAATTTACGGTGTTCCTAATGAGTAAAAAGCCATTTGTGATTGGTATTGCCGGAGGTAGCGGTTCTGGAAAAACATTCTTTTTAAAATGCTTTCTAAATCATTTTAAGGAACAAGAAGTATGTCTTTTATCACAGGATGATTACTATTATAGAGTAGGTCATAACATGACTGCTGAAGAAAACAAGCTTTACAACTTTGACCAACCTTCTACAATTGATAATGATCAGTTTTTAATTGATATTAAAAGACTCATCAATGGAGAAACTGTTTATCAGAAAGAATATACTTTCAATAATCCCAATGCCGAACCCAAGCTTTTAGAGATTAACTCAGCTCCTATTGTAATGGTTGAAGGTTTATTTATTCTTCACTTCAAAGAAATTGCTGAAATGCTGGATCTAAAGATCTTTATCGATACCGATGAAGATATCGCATTGCAAAGACGCTTAAAGCGCGATCTCATAGAACGTGGGTATCCTCAAGAGGATGTACTTTATAAATGGAATAATCATGTAATGCCGGCATTTAAAGATTTTCTTTTGCCCCACAAGGAATTGTGTGATAAGATTATTACTAATAATACCCATGTTGCAGAAGATATTATCAAGATAACCAGTGAAATTTCAGGAAATTTACGCGCAAACGTACTTATTTCGGAATAGATTTAAAGCTGCATTTCGGGAATCTCACCCTCAATTATCAGTTTTCCTAAGGTTGCTATTCTAATCTCTTCAACTGAAACACCTGGTGCACGTTCTAGTAATCTAAATCCACCTTCACTTATAATCTCCAATACTGCCAATTCGGTAACAATTTTTTTTACGCATTTGACACCGGTTAGAGGAAGAGAGCATTCAGCCAGTAATTTACTTTCGCCCGCTTTGTTTACATGTTGCATAGCTACAATGATATTTTTAGCTGAAGCCACCAAATCCATTGCACCTCCCATTCCTTTAACCATCTTGCCAGGGATTTTCCAGTTTGCAATATCACCATTCTCTGAAACCTCCATTGCCCCTAGAATGGTAAGGTCTACCTTTTGGGAACGAATCATACCAAAACTTAATGCAGAATCAAAGATAGATGATCCAGGCAATGTTGTTATTGTTTGCTTCCCCGCATTGATTAAATCAGGATCTTCTTCCCCATCAAATGGAAAAGGCCCCATGCCTAAAAGTCCATTTTCAGATTGTAGAACTATATTTATTCCCTTTGGAATATAATTTGCAACTAAAGTTGGAATACCAATTCCAAGATTGACATAATATCCATCTTTTATTTCCTTTGCTATACGCTTAGCAATTCCGATTTTATCAAGCATTTAAACTAGTGTTTTGTTTATTAGCCTCAATGCCGATATCTGGACGGCACGAGTTAATTAATATATAATCAGGGAATTAATTGGTCAAATTGATTCCAAAGATCAATCCTTATAAATAAAATTACCTTTCACGAATGGTCCGTTGTTCAATCCTTTTTTCATAATTCTTGCCCTCAAATATTCGATGTACATAAATTCCAGGAGTATGGATCTGATCAGGGTCAAGATCGCCTATTTCTACAAG
>CAIJME010000426.1 GCA_903821625.1 uncultured Sphingobacteriales bacterium
ATCGAAACCTTCTAACGATTTGATCAGAACTACCGCAATTTGTGTGGTAGTTGAATCATTAAAAGCAACTAATTTTTGCTCAAGCTGATTGATCTGTTCTGGTGAAATAGTTTGGGTGTAATCATTCACCAGACGGTTAGGTTTTTCTGGGAAAGTTTGTGCCAACAGCACTACACTTAAAAATAGAAATATGACTGTAGATATTAGGTGTTTAAATTTCATTTGAAGCTTTATTGAATTATAAATTTCACTATTTACCATCCATCTGAGTGATCTCATTAGGTAATTCATTCACATCTCCATCAAGGTATGGAAAAAATGTCTGGAGCTGTTCACCGGCAATTTTTATACCTGCAATGATTCCGCCAGTCATATTCCCTTCTTTAAAATAGCTTAACATCGTATCCTTGGTGCTGTCCCAAAAATCGTGTGGAACTAATTTATTAATACCTGCATCACCAATTATCGCAAATTGCTTATCCTGAGTAGCAATATAGATCAGAACACCATTCCTTTGTGCGGTTTTGTCCATTCCAAGTTTTTTGAAATAGGTTGCAGCACGATCCAGAACCGGTTCGCTGCAAGTCTTCTCAACACATATTCGGATCTCTCCGGATGTGAATCGTTCTGCTGATTCAACAGCCTCACTGATAAGCTGTTGCTCTTTTTCACTAAAAATTGACATGGCCTAAATTTAAATCGCCGGAATCAGATTCCGGCGATCAGTGTTAATGAATAAATAAGGTTAGCACTAATTAAAACTCAACCTTTGGAGCTTTATTTGCACCGGCTTCTGCCTGAAAGTATCCTTTGGTTTTAAATCCAAACATACCTGCAGTTAGGTTATTTGGGAAAGTTCTGATTGAAGAGTTATACTCCTGCGTTACGGTATTGAATTTTTGACGTTCCACAGTAATTCTGTTTTCAGATCCTTCCAATTGTGCTTGAAGCTCCAGAAAATTCTGATTTGCTTTAAGTTCAGGGTATGCTTCAACAGTAGCAAGTAAGCGTCCTAAAGATTGGCTTATAGCCCCTTGAGCTGCCTGAAATTGCGCGATTGATTCCGGAGTAAGTTTAGTAGGATCAACATTAACTGAAGTAGCTTTGGCACGTGCCTCAATAACTTGAGTCAAGGTTTCTTTCTCAAAATTTGCAGCTCCTTTTACAGAGTTTACCAGATTTGGAATAAGATCCGCCCTGCGTTGGTACACATTCTCTACCTGAGCCCACTGTGAAGTTACCTGCTCATCCAGTTTAACCATACTGTTATATCCGCAAGAGCTTAATGAAAGCACTGCGAAAAATCCAATGATATTCAATACTAATCTTTTCATAATTCAATTATTTTTCTCTAGTCTATAAATTTACACTATAGGAATCAATTTTCATACCTTTGTTACATATCCAGGATAATACCTGGCAAAAAATATGATTAAAGAAATTGAACTGGTTCTCCTTCCGGAACATTCTACTGATGAGAATTTCATCAGAGACTCAGCCTGTAAATCATTAAATATCAGTCTTGAACGTATAAAAAAAGTGCAAATTCTTAAGCGGTCTATCGATGCACGTAGCCGCAAAGTGGTATTCAGAATAAGGCTAAATGTTTTTATTGATGAAGTTTTTGAACCTGAAATAATTACAGATTCGTATCAAAATGTCAGCGACAAAAAGCCGGTTTTGATAATCGGTGCTGGTCCTGCTGGTTTATTTGCTGCTTTGAGATGTATTGAAATCGGACTAAAACCTATTATAATAGAGCGGGGAAAGGATGTTAAGCAGCGCAGGAGAGACCTTGCTTCAATTAATAAAGCAGGGATCATTGATCCCGACTCAAATTATTGCTTTGGCGAAGGTGGTGCAGGCACTTATTCGGACGGAAAATTATATACTCGCTCAAATAAACGTGGTGACATTCAATATGTATTAAAAACATTTGTATCTCATGGTGCCACAACAGACATTTTAATTGATGCACGACCTCATATAGGTACCAATAAGCTTCCTAATATTATTGTATCAATTCGTGACAGAATACTGAATGATGGCGGCGAAATTCATTTTGATTGCCGTGTGACAGATCTGATAATTTCTGGAAGTACGCTAAAAGGAGTTCTAGTCGGCGATAAAAAGTTTGAAGCTCAAAGCGTTATCCTCGCAACCGGACATTCAGCTCGCGACATATATTATTTGTTAGAAAAACACAATATATTAATTGAGGCTAAACCTTTCGCTCTTGGTGTCAGGATCGAACACCCTCAAGAAATCATCGACCAAGCTCAGTATCATTGTAGCGTTCGTGGGCCATATTTACCTCCTTCTTATTATAGTTTAGTAGAACAGGTTGATAACAGAGGTGTATTTTCTTTTTGCATGTGCCCTGGAGGGATTATTGCGCCATGTTCTACCGATCAGAACGAAATTGTGGTTAACGGTTGGTCGCCATCTAAACGGAATAATCCGTTTGCCAACTCAGGAACAGTAGTTCAGATCGATATGGAGGATGTTCCAGGGAGTATTGAGGATCCGTTTAAAATGCTGAAGTTTCAGGCTGAGATCGAAAAGCTTGCATTTAATGCAGGAGGTGGTCAATTGGTTGCTCCAGCTCAGCGTATGGTCGACTTTGTGAATAATAGGTTATCTACAGATCTGCCAACTAATTCTTATATTCCCGGAACAAGGGCTGCTGATCTGACATCCGTATTGCCTGAATTTATCTACAAAAGATTACAGAAGGCATTACCGGTATTTGGGAAAAAGATGAATGGTTATTATACGAATGAAGCCATTTTGGTTGGTGTAGAATCAAGAACATCATCACCTTTACGAATTCCTAGAGATAAAGAAACCTTGCAGCATCCTCAGCTTTTGGGTTTGTATCCATGTGGAGAAGGGGCAGGATATGCAGGCGGCATAGTTTCTGCTGCAATTGATGGGATGAATTGTGCAGATGCTGTTTTCAAAAAATTGAATTAATACTTACCTAACTATAAGAACGATATGAAGAAGACACTCATTCTAGGAGCAAGTACCAATCCGTCACGTTATTCCAATCTTGCGGCACATCGCTTGGTTGAGCATGGTCATCCGATAGTGAATGTAGGATTGAAGCCGGGCGAGGTTGCAGGTATTCCGATTGAAATGCCCGAAACCATCCATCAAGATCTCAATACAATTACTTTATATCTGGGACCAGATAATCAGATTCCTTATTATAACTATATCCTGAAATCTAAGCCAGATAGAATTATATTTAATCCAGGCACTGAAAACCCCGAACTTGAAGAATTGGCAAAAGCGCAGGGGATAGAATGTACAGAGGCTTGTACTTTGGTTTTACTTTCTACGGGTCAATATTAGATAGTTGAGCTAGTGTTTGAGCTGTAAAAAATCTGATCAATAAAATTTAGTGTTTTTTAGAATTAGTGATTATTTTCCATGATTAGATTAATTAGTTCTGTGCACTAATGCGCAAAATTGAAGATAACAATCAATGGTAGGTTAAAATAAATTGCAATTAGCGAATTGGGTTTGTGGTATAAATGAAAACTTATATGTCTTGTAGGATTAAAAATTATAGCATAAACCGTTCAAAAGGTTCGCAGCTAGAAAGAATAGGCAAAAATCTATAGTTATCTTACCATCCACCTTTCGAAATTGAATCTACTTTAGTAAGAATCAGTTCTGCAATATTCTTCATTCCCACATCTCCAGGATGATTAGCGACACCCTGGTCAGTTATTTTATACTTTAAGCCATCCGTGCTACTCACATCTTCTCCAATAAATGATTTGTTAATCTGTGTATCCAATTGCTGTAATTTAACAAAAGGGATTTTCCTTGCCTGAGATTCAGCGATTAGCACCTTATTAACGGGGTCATTCTGCCAAAAAGTGCCAGCGATCACGATTTTCGCATTAGGAGCCTTTTCTTTTAGATATGAAATGAATTTTGTGAATGACTTATCAAAATCGGTTGTTTGCAAAACGTTTTCACCTATTTTAATGATTATGAGGTCGGGGGTTTGCACAAAATACTTATCTAGGTTTTTTAAATCAAATACCGCATGAGACATTTCAAAGTCGCTTATATTTACAGGTGCAATTTGGGCTTTTAATGCTGTGCCAATGATGTGCGAGAAATCTTTACTTTGAACACTGGCGGCCATGCCCCAATTTCCATACCAACCCACTTGAGGTCTAGGTGAATGTTTTGTTATGCTATTGCCTAGAATAAGAATATTCTTAAATTCAATGGGAACAATTTTAAGTTCCTCTTTTACTTGACATGCGGCAAGTAATGTAACCATCAAAAAAGCTATCGATATTTTTTTCATAATACTAAAATAGCAAAAGCCTTTCTGCAATGTTCAGTCCAGTGCGAGAAATCTTACTTTAACTAATGCTCTTATTCACAATTCTTATTTCCTTTGGAAAGTAGTTATTCAATCGCTTATCCAGAATCTTGGCCCAACCTAATACTTGCTCTTTATAACACATCAATGCCCAGCCTCGGTGATCTGAATCCAGTTGTAACTCTTCTCGCTTTAAATAGGATATCGACTGGTCATGGTTCAGGTTGATTCGCCGAACAGCTGGGCTATTTAATAGGCTTACTGCCAGCTCATGATTTGGAACCAGGTCTTTTCCCATGACCTTCCCTATTCTAATACCTGATTTTTTGAGATAAAGCCTGGATTGTAAATAGGATAAGTCTGCTTCAAGACTTGCAGGAATAGCAAAAAATTCCTCCTGCAAATTTATTAATCTGATTTCCTCAGAATCTGTTAGCCATCTTTTGATAATTTCTTTGTTCTTTACATTGACTGTATTCTCTCTGGCTCTCCTGATCTGAGGGAATGCACTTATTGATTTTTTTCTGAAAGCAGCAATAAAAAATCCTTCTCCTTTTACTTTATGAGGATAAAACCGGTATCCATAACATTGATGATCATCAGATTGTGTTTCCACGATTCCCCATTCAGTTTCTAACGGTATTCTGATGCTTTCTAGTTCGAAAGTTTCAAAAAGCCAGTCCGATATTTCTTCATTTTCTTGTTTAGAATAGGAGCAGGTAGAATAAATGAGGGTCCCGTTTTGTTTTAATGATTCAATCACGTCGGCAAGTATGCGCTGTTGCCGTTGGCTACAAAGTTGTACCGCGCTTTCCGACCATTCATTAATTGCTGCAGGATCTTTCCTGAACATACCTGAGCCAGAGCAGGGCGCGTCAACTACTAGTATATCGAAATAACCTTCGAGTCTTTTAAAGTCTTTCGGATCATTATTACTGACAAATGTATTTTCTGGCCCCCATTTGTTCAGATTATCGCAAAGTACTGGCACCCTGGTTTTGATGATCTCATTGGCCAGCAATAAGCTATCTTTAGTTAATAAAGAGCTAATTAAAGTACTTTTCCCACCCGGTGCGGCACACAAATCAAGAACTTTTTGATTTTCTGATAGGTCAACAGTATTTTTAAGAACCTGCTCCAGAAACATCGACGAAGCTTCTTGTACATAATAACAGCCTGCATGAAATAAAGGGTCTGCTGTGAATGAAGGGCGTTCAGTTAGATATCTACCATTAGTACACCAAGGCATTGGCTCAGAATTTGGAAAAGCTTTTGAAGGCTTGAACGGATTTAGCCTGATGGAGGTTAGCTGTTCTTCATTAGTATGTATTGCGATAAATTCTTGGTCCTCAATTTGATAATTTTCTATTAAAGAACGAATTAGTGCCGGAGGAAGTTTGCTTGTCATAATTGATTCAAAAATACAGGAATACTTGGTAAGACCAAGAGCCAAGAACCAAGAACCAAGAACCAAGAACCAAGAGCCAAGAACCAAGAGTCAAGAACCAAGAGCCAAGAACCAAGAGCCAAGAACCAAGACAAAGGACCATTCAGTGCTCATTTGAGATTGACTGCTTTTTTCTGATAACTGACAACTAAAAAGATCC
>CAIJME010000427.1 GCA_903821625.1 uncultured Sphingobacteriales bacterium
AGAATCCTACTGCCTGGAAGCAGCAGGTTTATACGGGCCAAGATTACCTTGAAAAAATGTTCGCAGAAAAGGCTGGGAATGTAGTTGTGATTGCCGGCAATAATAAATTGAAGACTGATTATATCAGCAGATCTGTTGAATCGGGCCTGAACGTTTTGGCAGATAAGCCAATGGCAATTGATCTTGATGGATTTAATAAGCTGGTTAAGGCATTTGAATCTGCAGAAAAGAATAAGGTTCTGCTCTATGATATCATGACTGAACGATATGAGATCAACAGCATGCTTCAAAAGGAGTTTGCACATCTTCCGGCTTTTGGCCAGCTTGAAAAGGGAACACCTGAAAACCCTTCAGTAACCAAGGTAAGTGTACATCATTTCTTTAAAAATGTATCAGGGAAACCTCTTGTCAGACCGGCATGGTTCTTTGATGTTAAACAGCAGGGCGAAGGTATCACTGATATTACCACGCACTTGGTTGATTTGGTTCAGTGGGAGTGTTTCCCTGATCAAATCCTGGATTATAAAAAGGATGTAGAAATAGTATCAGCAAAAAGATGGGCCACTCGTATTTCTGCTGAACAGTTTGAAAAAGTAACGAAACAGAAAGAATACCCTGAATACTTGAAAGCAGATGTTAAAGATGGAATGTTGAGTACGTATTCCAATGGTGAAATTAACTACCGTTTAAAAGGTATTCATGCTAAAATATCTGTAACCTGGGATTTTCAGGCACCTGAAGGAACAGGAGATACTCATTTTTCTGTGATGCGGGGAACCCAAGCAAGCGTAGTGATCAAGCAGGGCAAAGAGCAGAATTTTAAGCCAACTTTATATATTGAACCAAGCGCTAAGACAGACCTTAAAGCCTTTGAAAAGGCAATTCAAGCAGATTTAAAACAGCTCAATAGTAAATATCCAGGTATTGAATTAAAAAAGATAGATACTGGCTGGGAAGTGCTCATTCCGGATACGTATAAGGTTAGCCATGAAGATCATTTTGCTCAGGTTACAAAAAAATACCTTGAATGTTTAAAAAAGGGCCAACTTCCAGCATGGGAGGTGCCCAATATGATTGCAAAGTATTATACCACTACAAAGGCACGCGAAAAAGCCTTAGGGCGATAAATTAACTGGGGCTTTTATCAGCCCCTTTTTTTTGTAATAGGCCATACTAAGCCTGATCATTTTGTTATAAGTTCTTAATCCGTCGGGTTGATTATTGGCCTTCAGGTACTTATCATAAAAGATGCTACTCAGTTTTGAAATAGCTCCGCGATAAGATTTCCAATATTCGTTTTCTAATTTTAGGTCGGATAGAACATTAGGTGATATCCTGCTTTTTAAAGTCTTAAATGCCATACTATCTGTGGCCCAGATCGCAGTCATGAATTCTTGCGTGGCTAGATAGTAACTGGAGTACTTTAAGAGCCTATCATTGGAGCTAATTCCTGCTATAAATCCAACAAAATTGGCCTCATTTTCTGCTCCATATCCACTTTGATGAGCCATTTCATGACAAGCTACAAATGGTCTTAAATAGATTGGCATCAACATATTAACCTGCGCTTCTCCTGTAAAAGGGTTATAATATCCCGCGGTACTCAGATAACTTAAAACTGGCCCTGATAAGGAAGGTTTAGCAACAGGTTTTGAGGCTCCAAAATTTTGAATGGCCAGGGATGATGATTTGAAAATACTATCATTTGATTGGGCGAGATCCTCCTTACTAACTTTCATGCGGCTATTATTGACTGAATCAATGAGCATAGTTCCTACTTCAATGAGTTCTGCACTCGAATAGTCGGATTCTGTAAGATCAAGCCTTTCAAATGCATCTGTTCTGAAGTAATTAAGACCCCAGAATAAGTAAAACACCACTATGCTTACTTGTAAGGTAAGTACCAGTTTGAGTAGTATTTGAATCGCATCCTGACTTTTTTTCTGGAAAAAGCCTTTTCTGATAATCCGGATTAAACTAACTGCGATAAAAAGGGCAAGAGATAAATAAAAAATATCGCCTATGCTAAAGGGCATCTGGCTGAATAGCAATAGAAGGCCTGCGCGGATAAATGGAAAAATTGCTTGGGAATAATAGTGTTCTACAAATGCAGGATAGTTTTTTAGCTGAAAGAGTAAAAAGATTAGAATAGACATAATTACTACTAAAAGCAATCTTTTTTTGACCTCTGAATAAGCTTTTGTAATTTTCATGTATCTAATAAACTCTATTTAACGCAAAGAAATTCAAATTCATTAATTTAAATATAAATTAGCTTTTTAATTGATCATTAATACAAACTTTAAAAAATCTAAGGAGAATATGCTGGTAATTAGAAACTTTATTGAATTTGAATCTTATTTGGGTAAAGAGCTTGGTGTTTCCAAACTTCATAAAATCACACAG
>CAIJME010000428.1 GCA_903821625.1 uncultured Sphingobacteriales bacterium
GTTTACATGTTCTTGCAGATAAACCATTGGCAGTAACTCCGCAGGATTTTGAAAAGCTGATAGAGTCGTTCAAAATAGCTGCAAAAAAGAATGTTCTGCTTTTCGACCCAATGGATCTTCGCTATGATATCAGCAATATTCTGCAAAGAGAACTAGCTGCAAGTCAGGAACTATTCGGTACACTCACCAAAGGCAGCATGGATAATCCATCCTTAATTCAGTCGAACCTCCATCATTTTTTAAAGTTCTCAGGTACTGAGCCTGCCAGACGACCAGCCTGGTTTTTTGACATTGAACAACAGGGGCATGGAATAACTGACGTCAGCACTCACCTGGTGGATATGACTCAATGGGCAGCCTTTCCAGATCAGATTTTAAATGCTGCAAAAGACATCCGAATCCTGGGTTCAAAGGAATGGCCTACCGAGCTAACTCCTTCAGAATTCAAACTGGTTACTCGGGTAGATTATCCTGACTATCTTAATAAATACCTTAAAGACAGTATTTTATCAGTGTATGCCAATGGCGAAATCAATTATACGATCAAAGGAATTCATGCCAAAGTATCCGTTTTGTGGAAGTATAGAGAGCCTGCTGGTTCTGGTGATACGCACTACGCCTTGATGCGCGGTACAAAAGCTGTCCTGGAGCTTAGGCAGGGTATTGCAGAACAGCATAAAGCAACCTTATACATCAAAGCGGCTGAAGGAATCACAGCAGCAGATTTTGACAAGACTATCGATCAGACAAAATTGAAATTTCAACAGAAATATCCGGGTTTCGACCTCATCAAAAAGGGCAATGAATATGTTGTTAAACCCGGTACATTTAAATCCATGAATGCTGCAGAAATTGCAATTTCGTACATCCTAGATAATAAAATGCCCGCTTGGGAAGTTCCCAATATGATCACCAAATATTATACAACTACCAGCGCAATCAGGAATATAAAAAGAGACTGATTTAACGATGAATAATGGGAGTTTTAAGAATTCGCGATAAAGTAAAATGAATAAATCTGTTTGCATATTCTTTTTCATTTTCGCATTCTTTATCATCAGTTCCTGCACGCTTAGTCGAAAAGCTGAATTAAGATCAGAAGCATATAAAATTGAGGGCTTTGCCCAGGGCACCAGTTATCAAATTACCTATTATGCTGAATCTGCGATCATCAGTAGCAGTTCCATCAATCAACTATTCAGTGAGCTAGACAGTTCCCTTTCCATTTACAAACCCTATTCCCTAATCAATCAATTCAATAATTCGGAGAATGGACTGATCATGGATGAGCATCTTTTTAAAGTTGTGCAACGTTCAATTAAGATTTGGAAAGAAAGTGAGGGCGTATTTGACATTAGTATATTGCCAATCGTGGAGGCATGGGGATTTGGGGCCAAGAAACATAGCAAAGTGCCAACTAATGCTGAAATTGCTAGAGCCTTATCCTGTTCAGGTTCTGATAAACTCCGCATCGAAGGCAAACGACTAATCAAAACCATTCCCTGTCTTAAAATTGATGTCAATGGCATTGCCCAGGGCTATAGTGTAGATGTAATCGCCAAGCATTTAGAAAGCAAAGGTGTTCAAAATTACCTGATCGAAATTGGTGGCGAGATCCGGGTAAAAGGCCGTAAACAACCCGGAAATCAGCTGATGCGAATTGGGATCGAGCAGCCGGCAGAAAATGGAAATGACGAACCCGTCATTCAGAAAGTTATTGAATTGCATGCCGGAGCAATAACCACATCAGGTAATTACCGGAAGTTTATCCAGAACGGATCTAAGAAACTCTCCCACCTCATGGACCCAAAAACCGGCCGACCGATTGATAATAAGATGATCAGCGTAACGGTTAAAACTAGAAATGCAATGAGCGCAGATGGGTATGACAATGTACTCATCGGATTAGGCATTGAAAAAGCATTTGACTTCCTGAAAAAGCATAAAGGTTTGGA
>CAIJME010000429.1 GCA_903821625.1 uncultured Sphingobacteriales bacterium
AAAGTTGCCAGAGAATTATAAACTATATTCCAGTTGGTTTATTCCGGGTTCGGAATAATTACATTTTCTTCCAAATCCCAATTCGGTCGCAAGGATATTATTTTTTCAAAGGTCCAGGTGTTCTCGGGTTGTCTCTTTAAGATTATATTTCCTGTATCCCAATCTCCGTTATTATTTTCATCGTAGATGACCCTTATCTTGTACTTTGCTGTTGGATATCTGGTATAGTTTAATACCGTGTTTTTGCTAATTCGGTCTTCTCTTAAGGTTTTATCCGCGTCACTAAGCCATTGTATGATATAGTTTTTACTAGTGTCTGGCACTGTGATTTTAATGGATATGCTTCCATAATTATCTTCGCTATCCAGGTTAAATTTTCTGGCATATACCTTTGTTTTAGTGCCTAGTATGTCTGTGAAAGCAGCATTCTCAAGTCTTAATATGTATTGCTTCTTTAGCTTCCAGGGGTATTTTATGGTATATGTTTTAGTGCTTTTTTCGTTTTTCACTAGTTCATAACCCTTGATCGCAACCGAGTCTTCTAGTATGCTTAAAAGTTTATTGTCGAATGATTTGATGGGCGATGAAAATTTGATTGCAAGTTCAGAGCCTGGTCTGATCTTGTTTCCAACAATGTTATCGGTTATACTTACCGAAGGCGTATAGGTGTCTTTTTTATTTCTCCTTAGGATAACCGTATCTAAACTTATTTCTTTCGAGTGTACAGCAACCTTTATGGAATCAAAAGTAAGTTCAGGGAGCCATATTAAGGCCGTGTCTCTTGTGTTTGAAAACTCAACGGTTTTACTTGCATTTAGTTGTGTGGGTTCTAATATAGTAAGAGATGGATTAAGGATGGACTTATTAAATATTAAGGTAATTCTTCCATCGGTTTCAATTTTTCTGTCGGTTACTGAAAATATTTTTGGAACCTCTTTAAAAACCCTTAGCTCGATATTGCTGGTATCTTTATTCAGATTAATTACTTGATCTAAAAATCCGATCTCTTCCGAGTTGCCGTTATAGATGCGGTCGCCACCCTGTTCATTCAGAGCGTATATTTGATACTTATCTTCTCGTAAATTAGATAATTTGAATGTTCCCGAAGTATCGGTTGTTGTAAAGAAGCTAGCTTTTTTCTTACCAAAAAGTGAATCCTGGCTGAGTGGCAAAATGAAAACTGTAACGTCTTTCAGTTTTTGTTTGGTAAGCGAATTGATCACTTTGCCTGAAATAGACAATGAATCTATTTGATCGCCCGTTGAGAAAACGTAACTGTAGTTTTTTAGGATGTTACCTTCGTTTACATCCGCTATTGCTTTTCCAAAATTAATGGTGTAGGTGGTATTTTTTTGTAAAGCTTCTTCAAAGCTGATTTTCAATATTTCTTTTTTTGCTTTATAGACGGGCGGGATGTCCATTGATGGCGATACACTTATTTCTGTAAATTCATTACTGAGTTTAACGAATTCATCAAACTCTATTTCAATTTCTGATCCAGTAAAATTCCTTGTCAATTTCTTAGGTATTTCTTTTACTATAACAGGTTGGATGGTGTCTCTTGGTCCACCCGTTGGCGATTGCACACTTGCACAGGAAATTAGGAACAAGGAGTAAAAAAATACCAGTCCTGGAATCGTTAAAAATATAGTCTTTTTAATTTTTGCCATTTTTAAGCCTTCTGGCGAATTTTATATTGTTTTGGAATAATAATATTGTCGCACTTTAGAAAGTGTCTTATAAGCAATGTTTTTTTATTAATCTAATTTACGTGTAAGTTATTGTAAATCAACTCTTTACAAATTATCTACTCATGTGAACCATCAAAACCGAAATATCAGAAGGAGAAACACCGGATATCCTAGAAGCTTGTCCCAAAGTTCTGGGTTTTATTTTCATCAACTTTTCGCGTGCTTCTTTTGATAGCGAAATAAGTTCGCGATAATTAAATTCGGTATTTATTACCTGATCTTCCATCCGTTTCATTTTATCAACTATTTCTAATTCTTTCTCAAAATAGCTTTCGTATTTAACTTTTATTTCTGCTTGTTCAACAGTTTCCTGATCATAAGCATTTAGCATAGTATTGAAAATAGAATCTGCCTTTCTAAGATCTTCAAAACTAATCTGTGGCCTGGTGATTAATTGGAACATTTTAACGTTTTGGGTTATGCCCGGTGTACCTTGTGTTTCTAGAATACTATTTATGGCATTTGGTCCAATTGATGTATTCTTTAAATAGGCTACGATGGTATCCGCGTTTTTTATTTTTTGATTAACTTTTTCAAGTCTTTCATCATTGATGAGGCCGAGCGCGTGTCCAATCGGACTTAGTCTAATATCAGCATTATCCTGTCGTAATAGTAGTCTATGCTCCGCTCTGGATGTGAACATTCTGTATGGCTCTTCGGTCCCTTTGGTAACCAGATCATCAATTAGTACACCAATATATGATTCTGCTCTCTTCAGGATTAGTTCTTCTTTTCCGTTTATTTTGAGGTGTGCATTAATTCCGGCCATGAATCCTTGGCAAGCCGCCTCTTCATATCCTGTAGTTCCGTTGATCTGTCCTGCAAAATACAGGTTTTCAATTTTTTTGGTTTCGAGTGTTAAACTTAACTGGGTTGGTGGGAAGAAATCATACTCAATTGCATATCCAGGTCGGAACATTTTTGCGTTTTCAAACCCCGGTATTTTCGTTAATGCTCTGTACTGAACATCTTCAGGTAGTGAGGTTGAGAATCCATTGACATAAATTTCTACAGTATTCCAACCTTCGGGTTCTACAAAGATCTGGTGCCTGTCTCGTTCTGCAAAGCGGTTTATTTTATCTTCAATTGAAGGACAGTACCTTGGTCCCAGTCCCTTTATTCTTCCAGTGAACATGGGTGATTTCTCAAATCCTTCTTTTAACGTTTCGTGTACTTCTGTATTGGTATAGGTTATCCAGCAGCATCTTTGTTCTGTGGGTAGCTCTACATTTGTATAAGAAAATCGACCTCTATTGTTATCACCCCATTGCTCTTCCATTTTGGAATAGTCGAGCGAGCGTCCATCCACCCTTGGGGGTGTACCCGTTTTCATTCTTCCGGCTTCAAACCCCAACTCAACCAATTGTTCTGTTATTCCGGTAGCCGATTTTTCGCCGGTTCTTCCTCCACCAAATTTCTTTTCACCTATATGGATAATTCCGTTAAGGAATGTACCGTTGGTTAATACTACAGCTTTTGAACTAATTTCTATTCCGAGCGATGTTTTTACTCCACATACCTTGTTGTCTTTAATTAATAAGGAGGTAGCAGTATCTTGCCAAAAATCAACATTAGGTGTTCTTTCTAGCGCCAGTCTCCATTCTTCAGCAAATCTTTTCCTGTCGCTCTGAGCCCTTGGACTCCACATGGCCGGTCCTTTCGAGCTATTTAACATTCTGAATTGTAGGGTTGTTTTATCGGTTATTATCCCCGAATACCCACCCATAGCATCTATTTCGCGCACAATTTGCCCCTTGGCTACGCCACCCATTGCTGGATTGCAACTCATTTGTGCAATCGTCTCCATATTCATAGTGATGAGCAAAACCTTTGATCCAAGGTTTGCTGCAACCGCCGCCGCTTCACAGCCAGCATGCCCCGCACCAACTACTATTACATCGTATTTGTTAAACATTTTTATGGATGTTCCACGTGGAACAATAATTTATTTTAAAATTAATCATTACTATTTAATAATTGTTTCACGTGGAACACGCTTAACAAATATGCTTAATCTAGCTAGAACCCAAACCCGATTGATGCTATTATGTTTGATAGGCTCATGAATTTTCTTGTAAATCTGTAAGTTCTAGCCATCTCATGGTCATATTATCAATATTTTCTTTTAAGGCCTTTATTTTTATAGCTATTTCAGACAATTGCGTATGATCTGTAATACCCGAGTTTAATTCTGAAGTTAAGACCTCCACCTGCTTTTCAAGCTCTTCTGTTTCTGATTCAATGCTTTGTAATTCTTTTTCTTCTTTAAAACTTAGTTTCCGCTTCTGTGTTGTTGGTTCAGAATTATGCATTTCTGTTTTTAAAACAGACTTGGCGGGTTTTTTTGGTTCCTCCTGCTCGAGTCTGTAATCTGTGTAATTACCTGAATAGATATGAACATTTCCATCTCCTTCAAAAATAAACAGTTGCTCGGTTAGTCGGTCAATTAAATATCTGTCGTGAGAAACCAACATCAAAATACCCGGAAAGTTAAGCAGGAAATCTTCAAGTACATTTAAGGTATCAATATCCAGATCATTAGTAGGCTCATCCAGAATCAAATAATTGGGGTTCTTCATAAGCACCCGCATTAATTGAAGCCTTTTCTTTTCACCACCACTAAGTTTGTTCACCATGCCATATTGTTTGGCTGGCGGAAAAAGAAAGTGGGTTAAAACCTGACTGGCGGTCAGGGTTTTTCCATCTGCCATGGTGATGTATTCGGCGATATTTTTAACCACATCAATCACACGCTCTTCCTCTTTGAATTCCAAACCACCCTGACGATAGTATCCGAATACGGTCGTTTCTCCTACCAGTACTTTACCATGATCTGGTTGAATGGCCCCAGTCACAATATTCAGCAGCGTTGATTTTCCTGTACCATTTTTGCCAGCTACACCAATTCGGTCTCCTTTTTTGAAAGTATAGCTAAAGTTAGTGATAACTGGATTTCCGTTAAAGTTTTTGCTGATTTTTTCTAATTCAAGAATCTTATTTCCCTGTCTCGATACATTAACGCTTAACTCTAAAGAAGATTTTACATTACGCCCCTTCGTTTTTTCCTCTAGGTCATAGAATGAATCTATTCTTGATTTTGATTTTGTAGTTCTTGCTTTTGGTTGCCTACGCATCCACTCAAGTTCTCTTTTGAGCAGGTTTGTGTTTTTACTAAATGAGGCATCTTCTGCAGCATTTTGTTCTGCCTTTTTTTCTAGGTAATAACTGTAATTACCATTGAAGTTTTGAAGTTTTCCCCTGTCCAGCTCGATGATTCTTGATGAAACATTATCGAGAAAATACCTATCGTGTGTTACAAGTAATATGGTTTTTTGTCCCCCGGTCATATAACTTTCTAACCACTCAATCGTTTCAATGTCCAAGTGGTTGGTGGGTTCATCCAGAATATAAACATCGGGGTCGTCAATCAGTAATTTGGCTAGTGCAAGGCGCTTTCTTTGTCCGCCAGATAAGGTTGTAATCTTCTGCTCCAAATGCTGTATACCCATTCTACCCAGAATAGTCTTTATTTCGTATTCATATTCCCAGGCGTTGGCATTACTGAGTTCATCCATGAGTCTGTTCAGGAGTTTTTCATCATGAACCTCCTGTTCAACGGCTTCTTCATATTGTCTAATG
Organism: uncultured Sphingobacteriales bacterium; assembly: GCA_903821625.1. GTDB lineage: Bacteria > Bacteroidota > Bacteroidia > Sphingobacteriales > Sphingobacteriaceae > Daejeonella. The sequence goes on from CAIJME010000429.1 coordinate 5,391, forward strand.
AGCTGCTGTCTTTCATTCCCAATAGAGTAAATAAAGTCGCTGATGGTTTCCTGATTCTGGAATTGGGGATCCTGTTCAAGATATCCAATTCTTAGATCTCTTTCAGTCACTACTTTTCCGAGACTTGGAGCCAGTAAACCAGAAAGTATTCTAAGCAAGGTCGATTTACCGGTCCCGTTTATGCCAACCAAAGCCACTCGGTCTCCTTTATTTAGACCCAAATAAAGATCTTTAAAAAGCCAGTTATCATTAAATGAATGCCCTAATTGTTCGGTAGATAATATACTCACGCTAATTCTTGTATGTGTATGGAAGGATAGGTAAAAGTACCTTTTAAGTCTTTGATGGATTGATCAAGCATCACTTTTGCCACATCGCTTGCTTTGATACTTCTATATTTTTTTAAAGGCCCCATGAGCAATGGATCTAATAGCCTGAAAATGGGTTTCATTATCTTATCGGCAAGACGATATTTTTTACGCTCACCAATTAAAAATGAAGGTTGATAAATGTGAAGTGATGGTATCGTTAGTTTTTTTAATTCTTGTTCTAGTTCTCCCTTAAGTTTGAGATAGGAATTAGAAGATCTAGCATCTGCTCCCAATGAAGAGATAATATGAAATTGGGCAACTCCATTTTTATGACCAATTTTTGCAAGATTGAGAGGATACTCTAAATCTATTTGTCTGTATATTGAAGTATTGGGAGTTTCACTTTTGGTGGTTCCCAGACAACTATATATTATATCTCCTTGAATATCAATTGAATAACTATTTGGTTCCTCAAAATTCACTATCAATTCCTTAACTTTAGAACTAGATACACCAGTTGATCTTCTGACCAATAAAAGAATCTCTGATATTGCCTCAGACCGGATCAATTCTGACAATAAATTACTGCCAATAAGTCCGCTTGCTCCTACTAAAATGACTTTATATGGCATTTATTTTGTTAATTAAGGAGCAAAGGTACGCATATTAGGTTTGGAATTAATATTGTGTGTTTAAACATATAATTAAAAATTAATCGTATGAAGAAGATTATTCACCGCGCAGTAGACCGTGGAATTCAGGATCACGGATGGTTGAAAGCAGCACATTCATTTAGTTTTGCTAACTATCACGATCCAGCCAAGGTTCATTTTGGCTTATTGAGGGTTTTGAATGATGATATCGTGGCACCTGGTATGGGTTTTGGTACTCATGGGCATGATAATATGGAGATAGTTACCATCCCGTTAAAGGGCACTTTGGCCCATAAAGATAGTTTGGGTTCTGTTGGCAATATTGAATACGGCGAAGTTCAGATTATGTCTGCAGGTAAGGGTATTCAGCATTCTGAATTTAATGGATCTTCGACCCAGGAGGTTAATCTACTCCAGATTTGGGTGTTTCCCAAAGAACGTAATATAGAGCCCCGTTATGACCAGATACAGTATGATCTGGAGAAAGCAAATAATTCATTTCTGACAGTTGTATCACCCATAAAAGGTGAGAATAGGATGTGGATAAATCAAGATGCTTTTTTTAGTCTGGGTACTTTTGATGCAGATTCAAAGACAAGCTATACTATTCAACATCCCGGAAATGGAGCTTATGTGTTCTTTATTGAGGGACAAGGACTAGTAGATGATGCTTTATTGGCACATCGTGATGCGGTGGGTGTTTTTGATACTAAAGAGTTTGAAATTGATTTCAAGAAAAACTCAAAGGTTCTTATCATTGAAGTTCCAATGAACTAGTTTTAAAATGTTCTTTTTGACAGGTAAAGGTCTTCTTTACTTGTCATTAGAGCTTTTGCTTCTTTTCCTTTATCAGCATAACCCAAAAGGTGCAGGGTGCCATGTATCATGACCCGGTGTAATTCACTTTCGGTTGTAACCTTAAAGCTTTGTGCATTCTCCCGAATGCGTTCCAGACTAATAAAAATATCACCAACAATTACTCGCTTTTGTTCGCTATTGTCGAAAGTAATGATGTCTGTAAGGGTGTCATGTTTTAAATAATCCTGATTCATTGAAAGCAGGTAATTATCGCTGCAAAAGATAAAGTTCAACTCCTTGAGCTTAAACCCTTCTTCTACAATTGTATTTTTTACCCACGACCTGATCAGGCCCTTTTGTTTTAAAGTAAAGGATATATCTTCTAAAAAAAAATGTATGGGTAATTGGCTCATTAAATTTCAAAATGAATCTCGACCTCATTTCCTTTTGAACTAAAGATACATTGATTAGCGAGTTTCTTAATAATAAAAACCCCTCTTCCCCTAAGATTTTCAGTAGCAGTTGGATTAGGCAGGTTATTAAAGTCAAAACCTTCGCCTTCATCACAAATGGTGAATATCAATCGGTTTTCTACCCTTTGTTCCAGATTAATAAAAACGTTTTTCTCGGGGCTTTGCCGGTTTCCATGGATAATTCCATTGATTACTGCCTCACTAAGGCAGGTTAAAACGTTAGCATATATTTCTTCACTGAAGCCGTATTTTATGCTCAGCTCATCGATAAAGTTTTCTAGCAGGGTAATACTGTTGATACTGGAAGGTAATTGCAGCGTATACAATGAAGTACTATCTGGATTTTCTATCTGATGAATCATTTATTACCCGAATTTAAAAATTTAAAATAGTCTCCTACTTTTATTTTATAAAATGAATTTAATGAGGGAGGTACCGTCTTTAACAAATCGGTCTCTTTTTGTTTAATTTTGATATAATCTTGTAATATTATTGAATTAATGGGTGTTTGATTAAGCCCCTCTCTACTTTCTCTTTTTTGATCTTCTTCCCGTTCCTGTTCGGCCTTTTCGGCTTCAAGTAATTTACCCAAAATTTCCTGTTGTCTAGATAACGTTTCTTGTTTAATTCTTTTGTTTACGAGATCGGTTTCTGTTTGTTCCATCTCTTTTACTAATTTATCAAGATTACCTAAGCCCGCTTGGCCATCTTTATTCTCCATCCTGTTTATTTCCTGCATGGCTTGTCTGATCATTTGTTGTTCTCTTGCCATTGAAGCAAGTTTTTCACTCATCGTACCCTTACGATTCCCTTGTTGACCAGAAGCTTGCTCACCCTGTTTTTGCATTTCATCTCTGGCTTTTTGCATATTTTTATTCAAAGTTTCCTGCATTTTACTGAGTTGCGATAGGCTCTGTTTCTTTTTACCTTTTCCACCCGGCTTGCTATTTTTCTGCGACTGTTGTAATTGCTCAAGTGCTTCATTTAGCATTAATGCTAAATTATTAATAGATGTCATTGCAAATTGTTGATTTCGGTTGGCCTCTGCTGTACGACGTTCGCCAAGGCTTTCTATAGCTTTGCTTACATTTAAATTGATGGTTTGTATTTCTTTATTTACTACTGATTCAATTTGCGGAACCTTTTTACTGATAGAATAGAGGCTGTCTTCAATCATTTTCAGATTGATTTGAATATCTTTCTGTTTTTGTGTTTGTAAGACATATCCGGGATCATTTGTGCTGATACTTCGAACTTCCTGCATTGTTTTTTCTTGGTCAAATGAACTGCTAAGAAGGTTTTCTAGTATTTCCCTTAATTCTTTGGCATTCACTTCACTTTCTTTCTCTTCTTCCTCTTCTTGCATTTTTTCCAATTTTTTAGAAAGTTCATTCATTTTGGAAGCGGCTTGCTTTTGATTCTGCGCAGCTTTTTTCTGATCTTTTTTCTCTAGATTATCAGAACTTTCTTTTTGTTGCTGATCTATCTGCTGTTGCTCTTTTTCTGGGTTCTCAAAATTATTTTTTTGCTCCAGCTCCTCGTTTTTTTGCTCCAGTTTATTCAGCTCAGATTTTAGTTCGTTAAATTCTTGCTTTAAAAAGCTTTGTTGATCTTTCAGTTTTTGAATGTTTTGATTTTTTTCAAGAGACTTTTTACTAAGTTCTTCTTGTTCTTTTGCCAACTCACTAAGTTTTTCAATAGTTTCACTAAGTTTTTGTTCAAATTCCAACTTTTTGTAGAGTTCTAATATTCGATCCAGTTCTTTTTGCAATGATTTGTTATCCATCTGCATTTTAGAAAGCTCTTCTCTGGTTTGGTTATTATTATTTTTGTCTAGTAGTTTTTCAATGTTTTTTAATATCTCTCTGGTTTTCTCAGTAATGATCGCCAATTGACTGTCTTTATCAATCACAAAGCTGGCATCGACCATCTTGCCATCGACAATGCCGCCTAATGCAGCTTTCGCAAGACCGCTACC
>CAIJME010000430.1 GCA_903821625.1 uncultured Sphingobacteriales bacterium
GAGCGGCATTATAAAGAATTGGTATTAATATTTGATCTTCCCGAATGAAGTGGTACGTACTCTATACCAAATCCCGTTGTGAAAAGGCGGTGGCAGATAAGCTAAGATTATCTGGTATTGAGGTGTATTGCCCACTTTTGAAAAGGAAAAAATACTGGAGTGATCGGTGTAAATGGGTTGAAGAACCACTATTCAGATCTTATTGCTTTGTTAGTCTAGAAGAAAAAGATAAAGATTTGGTCTTTTCAGTACCGGGAGTAGTACGTTATGTTTACCACTGCGGGCAGCCAGCAACAATCAGGGAAAAGGAAATGAATCTGTTGAAAAACTGGTTGATGGAATACGATCATGACAGTATTGAAACAACAAATTTAAATGTGAATGACCAAATTAGAATTCGGTCTGGTGCATTGATAGATAAAGAAGCCCAAGTTTTAGAGAGTAAAGGCAATTATGCGCTTTTACTGTTAAAAGACCTTGGGCTACAAGTTCGGGTTGATTTAAGAAAGAATGTTATCGAGAAATTGATAGCTTCTTAAATCCGTTTTATACCCTATTAATTTGGATGTCAAAATCGAAAGATGTGACTGAAGGGGCGAAGCCGTGCGCGGAGCGCAGGATGCGCGAAGGGCGCAAGTTATCAGTTATCAGTTATCTGGCTGGGTGGAGATGATTAGTATCATCATCATAATTAATAAGAAACTTTTTAAATGTCGCTAGCCTGACAACCGACAACAGATAACCGACAACAGATCCATTAAGAAAGCAAAATTATCAGCAGAAATAAGATTTTCCGGATTAGCACCGACTATCTCAATACTCAATACTCAATACTCAATACTCTTTTCATGAAAACAGCATTAATCACCGGAATCACAGGGCAAGATGGAGCCTATCTAACAGAATTTTTGTTGAATAAAGGATATTTTGTACATGGGATTAAACGGAGAAGCTCGTTAATTAATACTGACCGGATAGATCATTTATATCAGGATCCGCATGAGAAAAACTTGAGGTTAAAACTGCATTATGGCGATTTAACTGATTCGACGAATTTGATTCGTATCATTCAGGAAACACAGCCTGATGAGATATATAACCTAGCAGCAATGAGCCATGTTCATGTGAGCTTTGAAACACCAGAATATACGGCTAATGCCGATGGAATAGGAACTTTACGAATATTAGAGGCAGTACGAACATTAGGTTTGGAAAAGAAAACCCGAATTTATCAGGCTTCAACTTCCGAATTGTATGGATTGGTGCAGGCGGTTCCTCAATCAGAAACAACACCATTTTATCCCCGTTCGCCTTATGCGGTGGCTAAAATGTATGCGTACTGGATCACCGTGAATTACCGGGAGGCCTATAATATGTTTGCGTGTAATGGAATTCTATTCAATCATGAAAGCCCGGTTAGGGGTGAAACCTTTGTAACCCGAAAAATAACCAGGGCTGCTGCTAAAATAGCTTTAGGTCTTCAAAATTGCATTTATCTGGGTAATTTATCTGCCCAGCGCGACTGGGGTCATGCTAAAGATTATGTGGAAGCCATGTGGTTAATATTGCAACAGGAAAAGCCAGAAGATTTCGTGATTGCAACTGGAGTAACAACAACCGTGCGCGACTTTGTAAAAATGAGCTTTGCTGAATTAGGCATCGAAGTTGAATTCAGCGGTAAAGATGAGCACGAAAAAGGAGTGATTATTGATATTGACGAAGCAAAAGCTGAAAGCTTAAAGCTGAAAGTGGAAAGCTTAAAGCCAGGAACTACTATAGTTAAGGTAGATCCGAAATACTTTAGACCTACAGAAGTAGACTTATTAATAGGTAATCCAACAAAATCAAACACTAAACTTGGCTGGAAACCAAAATATGATCTACCTGCCCTAGTTAAAGAAATGGTCTTATCTGATCTTCAGTTGATGAAAAAAGATGAGTATTTGAAAGAGGGTGGGTTTAATACGTTGAATTATTTTGAGTAACAGACATTTCGATTGAAAAAATACGCTTTAGTAAAGAGAACCTTCAGCTGTGTTCGGAATGCTCATCCCTTACTGTCTTTGCGAGGGAGGCACGACCGCGGCAATCTCAACAATGTATAATC
>CAIJME010000431.1 GCA_903821625.1 uncultured Sphingobacteriales bacterium
AAGCGGTATTTAAACTTACTACCTAATTAACCTACAACCTATAACTTATTACTTATAACCTATAACCTACAACTTATTACTTATAACCTACAACCTATAACCTACAACCTATAACCTACAACTCCCTTAGATATGCCAAAACAAACAGAATCACGCCCGGTTGATGTTTACTTTGATAAATATTCTGAGAGTCATCAGAACCATACCAATGAAATAATCCATTGGATATGTGTTCCCGCTATTGTTTTTAGTTTGTTTGGTTTAATTTGGGCCATTCCATTCCCATATTTGGAGCTTCTTGGAAAATATAATGGCTATGTAAATTGGGCTTCGTTTTTAATCGCTTTTGCAATTTATTATTATTATAAATTATCGCCGATATTGTCTTATTTTATGCTTTTACTGATGATGTTATTTTCGGCTGGGATTGTTTCTCTTGAAAAAATGCATAACACAGCAGGCTGGCCACTAATGTGGCAGGTTTGTCTGGGTATTTTTGTTATAGCCTGGATCGGTCAGTTTATTGGGCATAAGATTGAAGGAAAAAAACCTTCCTTCTTAGACGATGTTAAATTCCTGTTGATCGGGCCAATCTGGTTACTTCATTTTATTTTGAAAAAAGCAAAGATCAAGTACTAAACATTTTTACATTCTATTTAATAGATTCATTTTAAAATTTCAGAGTATTGCTGAAATTCCAATTGTAATAAGTTTTTTAAAACGGACTTTATTCACTCCCGGTTGCCTGTTTCATTTACAGTATAATTCTTTAGTTCCCATTAATTTCTGCTAGTTTATTTGTTCTCTAAACTGAATTAATTTGCCTTATCTCCTCATATCAATAGTAACTGGAACAATCTTATTGTAAATTCTAGTACTCATACTTGAAGATATCGTCAGCTTTGTTAATACTATCTTAACATATTTAACATAAGCTTAACAGAATTTTAATTTATGGATAACCTAAATACTACGTTGTGTTAATATAGTGGTAATACTTTTGATTAAATTAAATCCAAGCAAAGTGAAACACAAGAGTATTCTATTATTTATAAGCTTTTTAGTCCTGTTAATTCTAGGTACTCAGTCAGGCTACAGCCAGCTTAATGGTAAAATTTCAGGTAAAGTAAGTGATTCTAAATCAGGCGAAACTTTAATAGGACTTACCGTTAAAATTACTGGTGCAACATTAGGTGCTTCAACTGATATTGAGGGAAGATATACTTTAGGTAATCTAAATCCCGGAAAATATAATTTGACTTTTTCTTATGTTGGTTACCAAACTAAGAATATTACAGAAATTGAGGTTCTTGCCGGAAAAACTACTAACCTCGATGTGGTCATGGAAGAAGCTACTTCACTTGCATTAGAAGAAGTAGTTATCACAGCTACTGTAAGACAGGAAAGTATTAGTGCTTTATATGCACAGCAAAAAAATAGTATCAGTATTTCAAGCGGTATTACCTCCGAGCTGATCAGAAAAACTCCAGACAGAAATACATCCGAAGTTTTAAGACGTGTCAGTGGAGCAAGTATTCAGGAAAATAAATTTGTAATTATCAGAGGTCTTGCCGACCGGTATAATTCATCCATTTTGAATAATGCAGTATTGCCATCATCCGAACCAGACAGAAAGGCTTTTTCATTTGATATTATTCCTTCTAATTTAATTGACCGAATAGTTGTTAATAAAACAGCATCTGCAGACCTTCCCGGAGATTTTGCAGGAGGAATCATTCAAGTGATTACGCGCGATGTTCCTGAAGAGAATTTTTTGAACGCTTCGGTTAGCTTTGGTTATAACAACCAATCTACTTTTAAGGATTTTACCTCAAATACTAGAAATAAATATGATTTTCTTGGTTTCAATGATGGTGTTCGTAACCTTCCTGCAGGTTTTCCTGGATCATTTCAATCCTATAACCCTCTGTCAAATGCCGAAAAGGCAAAATATTCTGCACAGCTTAAGAATTCTTATGCCGAAGTAACGCCCATGGCAATTCCTTCTCAAAATCATCAATTAACCTGGGGAAAGAGAAAAGATTTAAAAAGAGGCGGATCATTTGGAAATGTAGTGTCACTGAGTTATAGAAATTCTCAAAATACAGCTTTTGCAGAAAGAATTGATTACGAGTTTTCAGGTAGTCCGTTTTATGAGTATTCCGAAAATATCTCAAAATACAGCACCAATTTAGGAGCTCTAGCTAATTTTGCTTATATAAAAGGTGGTCATAAAATTGCATTCAAAAATATATACAATCGTTCTTTTGAAGATAATTATACTGCAAGAACCGGTTTTACCAATGATAATATTCAGGATGTTCGCCTTAATGTTTCAGACTTGACCACAAAAAGTCTTTTAAATTCCCAATTGGAAGGTGAAAGTCAGATCGGAAAAAAGCAGGTAAAACTTACTTGGAATTTGAATTATTCCAGAGTAGAGCGTGATCAGCCCGATCAGCGTTCTTTAGATTATCGCCGTTCATTAGGAACAAAAGAACCTTTCCGGCTAATTGACAGAAACACCAGAAGATTATTCTCTGATCTAGCGGAAGATACGTATGGTGCTCAGGCTGCAGTGGCAATTCCAGTAAAATTGTTTGATCAGCAATCAACCTTTAAAGTTGGATTTTTGAAACAATTGAAGCAACGTGATTTTGGCGCAAGAATATTTAATTATCTTTTTGTAGGACCCTCATCATTTGAGCCATCAATCAGTGGCTTGCCCAAAGAACAAATTTTTTCACCTACTAACATCAGTACTAACGGATATATCCTTAGCGATTTTTCGAATTATACAGATAGTTATGATGCTAATTCTGATTTGAATGCTGGTTTTTTGTTAATGGATAATAAATTAGGAGAAAAAATAAGACTTTCTTACGGTGCGCGTCTTGAGCAATTTGCTCAAACCTTAAATGCCATTGATTTTTCGGGACAGAAAATTGCAGCAAAACAGAATAATTTTGATGTTCTTCCCTCAGCTAATTTTTCATATAGTTTAAATTCCCGTTCAAATATTCGTTTATCAGGATCTCAGACAGTTTCTAGACCAGAATTCAGAGAATTGGCTTTATTCAATTATTATGATTTTATTGCTCAGACTTCAGTAACTGGAAATCCTGATTTAAAACGTGCGAAGATTTTTAATGGCGATTTAAGATATGAGCTATATCCTTCTGCAGGTGAAACTTTTACTGTTTCAGCTTTTTATAAAAACTTTGATAGTCCAATTGAGCAACGTGTAAATTCAAACTCTACACCGGTGGTTAGGGGTATAAATTATCTAAATGCAGATCAGGCAACATCTTTAGGAATTGAGCTTGATATTCGTAAAAAGTTAAGCTTCATGGGCGATAAGGAATGGTTGAATAATTTAACTGCTTTCGCCAATGCAACTTACATCAATTCTCAAGTTCAAGGTGAAGGGATTGACCGCCCGCTTCAAGGGCAATCACCCTATTTGATCAATGCAGGATTGCAGTATTTTTCGCCTAAAACTGCGCTTACATTCACATCAGTTTATAACCGCATCGGGCAAAGAATATTTCTTGTGGGATATCAAGGATACCCAGATATTTATGAAAATGCGCGTGATGTTTTTGATTTTCAAGTAAGTAAAAGAATTCTTAAATCTCAGGCTGAGATCAAACTTAATGTTAGCGATATCCTGAATCAAAGCACCGTATTTTATCAGAATAATGCCGGAAATGCTAATAAAGCCTACGAGGGTGCTGGAGTAGATAGAATGATCAAT
>CAIJME010000432.1 GCA_903821625.1 uncultured Sphingobacteriales bacterium
CTAACCATCTATCCACTAACCAACTACCCACCTAAATAATATTAAGCATTTTCTGTGTCGATTTTATCGCACAAACAGTTTGATCTGAATCTAGGCCTCTGGTTATAAATTTCTTAGTGGCGGTTTCCCAGGTAATAATGGTTTCACATAATGCGTCCGAATTACTTCCTGGTGCAATTCTAACTGCATAATCAATCAATTTTGGGAGGGATAACTGTTTTTTAACATATACTTTAGCAAGTGCTTTCATAAATGCATCAAACTGTCCGTCGCCCTGCGCATTCTCCTCAAAAAGTTCACCGTCAATTCTAACTGAAATTGTTGCAGAAGGTCTTAATCCTTTTGAATGCGTTAATACATACGACTCGATCACAACCTTGTCAATAGCTGAAGTGCTGTTTAATACATCAGAAATGATATATGGAAGATCTTCTTTCGTTACCGTCTCTTTCATGTCTCCCAGCTCAATAACACGCAGAGTTACCTTTTTTAGATCCTCGTCGCTTAGTTTTAGTCCTAGTTCCTGTAGGTTTTTCTCAATATTGGCCTTTCCTGATGTTTTACCAAGGGCATAGGTACGTCTTCTGCCAAACCTCTCAGGTAGTAAATCATTGAAGTATAAATTATTTTTACTGTCCCCATCGGCATGAATGCCTGCTGTTTGAGTAAATACATTCTCGCCAACAATTGGCTTGTTTGACGGGATTCGGATACCAGAGAAAGTTTCAACTAGTTTACTGACCGTATAGATGGCTTCTTCGTTGATATTGATTTCTACTTCAGGCATAAAGTCGTTAATGGTAGCTACCGCACTTGCAATAGAGGCATTCCCTGCTCTTTCACCCATGCCGTTTACCGTTAAATGTAATCCGTCGGCACCTGCCCTGATCGCTTCTAAAATGTTTGCATTTGCCAGATCATAATCATTATGAGCATGAAAATCAAAATGTATGCTTGGAAAGCGTGATTTGATCTCAGAAATGTACCTATAAGTTTCATTAGGAGTCAATACTCCCAAGGTATCAGGCAACAATATTCTTTTTATCGGCTGCTTTGATAGAAAATCAAGATATTGATATACATACTCCGGTGAATTACGCATGCCATTACTCCAGTCTTCAAGGTATACATTGCTTGAAATTCCGTGGCTTTGTGCCAGCAATATAATATTCCCAATTTCTGAAAAATGTTGTTCAGGAGTTTTTTTAAGCTGGTGTATCAGATGGTTTAAAGAACCTTTAGTTAATAAATTCTGAACTTTAACTCCTGCTTTAGCCATCCATTCAACGGATACTCCCTGATCAACAAAGGAAAGCACTTCTATTCTGTTTGTGTAGCCATGTAAGTTGGCCCAGTCCATAATAGTTTTAACAGATGCATATTCACCTTCTGAAACCCTTGCCGAGGCAATCTCAACCCTGTCAACTTTGAGTTCTTCAATCAGCAGTTGAGTAATGGTTAGTTTTTCTGATATAGAAAAGGACACCCCAGATGTTTGTTCACCATCGCGGAGTGTAGTATCCATTATTTCTATTTTCCTTTTTTCCATTTGGATGGTCTTAATATTATAAAGGAAGTTGTGAAGCAAATGCTTCTATTTCAGTTTTAATGTTTTGCAGATAATCTATATCATCAAAGCCATTGATCATATTGTCTTTTTTGTAAGAGCTGATGTCAAATGGTTCTTTTTGGCCTGTGGATAGTATACAGATACGCTGTTCTGGAAGATTAACTTCAATTTCAGTTTTAGGATTGGACTCAATTGCACGAAATATTTTTTCTGCAAAATCTGCACTTACTTGATCAGGC